>JBOGEW010000282.1:0-4758 GCA_050742075.1 Acidimicrobiia bacterium | reverse complement strand
TTCTTGAAACCGATCTCGCCACCATCGCGGCGGTCAACGGCCCTGCCATCGGCGCCGGATTTGACCTCGTGCTCGGTTGCGACCTGCGCCTGGGCTCGACCACCGCTCGCTTCGCTCACACCTTTGTCGATCTCGGGATCATCCCCGGCGATGGCGGTGCCTGGCTATTGCCGAGAGTCGTCGGCTGGCAACGGGCTGCCGAGCTTTCCTTCACCGCCCGTGCAGTGGAGGCGGCCGAAGCCCAGGCCATGGGGATTCTCCTCGAAGTAGTCGAGCCCGAACTTCTGCTGCCACGGACCATGGAGCTCGCCCACTTGATCGCCAGCAAACCGGCTCACTCGATTCGGCTGGCAAAACGCCTCCTCCGCCACGCCCGATCGATGGATCTCTCCGGATTTCTCGAGTTTTCGGCAGCTCTCCAGGCGGTTTCCCACCACACCGAATCCCACCAACAAGCCATTGCCAACTTCCAGCACAAACGGTAGTGACTAGTCACTGAGAGTGGTGATACCGTAGACCCATGGTGGGAAGGGATGCTCTCGCCCAGTCTGTGGCCCCTCAACCGAGTGGGAAGGGCATGGACGAGAGTCTCCTGAAAGCAATGAAAGGCGTGGTCGACGACCTCTACGGCCACGTTCACCGGGTGAGCGACCTTGCGGTTGCGCTCGGCAAGGAAATGTCGCTCCCCCGCGACGATGTCAAGCGCTTGGGCCTGGTCGGAATCCTCCACGACGTCGGCAAGATCCACATCGATCCCGGCGTCCTTGCCAAGCCGGGTCCCCTCGACGAGGTCGAACGGGATCACATGCGTCAGCACCCCGAGATCGGCTACGCGATGATCGCCGAGAAGTTCGATCGACGGGTATCGGAGGCAATCCTCTACCACCACGAGCGCTATGACGGGCTCGGTTACCCCTTCGGATTAGCAGGGACCAAGATTCCAGTTCTCTCGCGGATCGTCTTGGTGGCCGATGCCTTCGACGCCATCACCAGTCACCGTGCCTATCAGCCCGCCCTTTCGACCGATTTCGCCGTCTCGGAGATCATCAATAACTCAGGAACTCAATTCGATCCCGGCGTAGTTGAAGCCTTCTTGACCGTGGTCGAGCGCGACGGGATTCCCACCTCCAAGCCCGGGGACCGATCCAAGGAGCGAGCCCGCGTTTTCAAGCGACTGCGGGGCCAACCACAAGCGGCGGGCCGCGAAAAGGCAAGCACCCCGACGGTCTGAGAAATCCTTCCTTCCCCTGAAAGGGGGAAGCGGGCCCCCTCCGTCGCCTCCGGCGACACCTCCCCCAACGCTCACTACGTTCGCTGGGGGAGGAAACAGCAACGCTCACTCCGTTCGCTGCGGGAGGAAACCAAAGACGGTTTCCTGAATAGGGTGAGGACGTGGATGCTCTCGACCTCTTCCATCCTGGCACCGCAGCCTGGTTTCGCGCCTCATTCCTGGCGCCAACTTCCGCTCAGGAAAAGGGCTGGAATCACATCGCGGCGGGCTCCCACACCCTGATCCACGCCCCCACCGGCAGCGGCAAAACCCTGGCGGCCTTTCTCTGGGTGCTCGACCGCCTCCTCCACGAGCCAGAGCCCTCGCCGTCGGAGCGGTGCCGAGTCCTCTACATCTCACCGATGAAAGCTCTTGCCTACGACGTCGAGCGCAACCTTCGTGCGCCTCTGGCCGGCATCGGGCACGCAGCCAGCCGGCTCGGACAGCGCGACCTTCCTCAACTGCGGACCTTTCTTCGCACGGGAGACACGCCGGCAGCCGAGCGCCAACGCATGCTCCGCCATCCTCCCGACATCCTCATCACCACTCCCGAGTCGTTCTTCCTCCTCCTCACGTCGGAGGCCCGCAAAATCCTGGCCCCGGTGAGGTGGGTGATCGTCGACGAGGTGCATGCCGTCGCCGGGCAGAAGCGGGGAGCCCATCTCGCCATCTCGCTTGAGCGCTTGGAGGAGCTCACCCGAGTCCCGCCACAACGAATCGGGCTCTCGGCGACGCAGAAACCGCTCCAAACCATCGCCGAGTTCTTGGGGGGCGGAACCTTCAATGGCGATAGCTACGAGCCCCGACCGGTCGAGGTGGCGGACGCGCCGGCACCGCGGCCTCTCGACCTCGAGGTCATCGTGCCCATCGAAGACATGAGCGCACCGGCTCCGCCCGACCCCCTCGACCCCGAGGCTCCCCGCACCCCATCGATCTGGCCGGCGATTTACCCCGCGATCCTCGAGCTAATCCAGGGTCACCGCTCCACGATCGTCTTCGCCAATTCTCGACGTCTGGCGGAAAGACTCTGTGCTCAGATCAACGAGCTGGCAGGCGAGGAGATATCCCGGGCCCATCACGGTTCCGTTTCGCGAGAGCAACGAATCCTGATCGAGGAGTCGCTCAAACGAGGAGAGCTGAAGGCGGTCGTGGCCACCTCGAGCCTGGAACTTGGCATCGACATGGGAGCAGTTGACCTAGTGATTCAGGTCGAGGCCCCGGTTTCGGTGGCGTCCGGGCTGCAGCGGGTCGGTCGATCAGGTCACCACGTCGGGGGCGAGAGCCGGGCGCGGATTTTTCCCAAATACCGGGGCGATTTACTCACTTCCACCGTCATCGCCCGCCAAATGGTCGAAGGTGATATCGAAGAGACTGTCATCCCCCGCAATCCACTCGACGTCCTCGGCCAGCAGTTGGTGGCGGCAGTGGTGGGCGGGCCACGGACGGCTGACGATCTCTACGGTCTGGTGCGGGGGGCAAGTCCCTTCTCGACCCTGACCCGCGAGGTGTTCGACGCCACCCTGGACATGCTGGCGGGTCGTTATCCCTCCGATCTCTTCTCCGAGTTACGGGCGCGCGTGAACTGGGACCGCACCGATGGCACCGTCAGCCCTCGCCCGGGCGCTCGCCAGCTCGTCGTTGCCAACGCCGGCACGATTCCCGATCGGGGGCTTTTTCGAGTGGTTTTGCCCGACGGCAGCCGGGTGGGCGAACTGGACGAAGAGATGGTGTACGAATCCCGGGTGGGCGACGCCATCGTCCTCGGTGCCAGCACGTGGCGGGTGGCCGATATCGGCCCTGAACGGGTGGAAGTGGTTCCCGCCCCCGGCGCCTCCGGAGCCCGCCTCCCCTTTTGGAAAGGAGACGTACAGGGCCGGTCGCTGGCCACCGGCCGTCGCATCGGGCGATTCGTCCGTGAGATGGGACGGCTCCCTGATCCAACCGGACCGCTCATGGCCGATTACGAGCTCGACGAGCTGGCCGCCAACAACCTCGCCGCCTACCTCGCGGAGGAGAAGGAAGCGACGGGCGTGCTGCCGACCGATCAGACATTGGTTCTGGAACGGTTTCGAGATGAGATCGGCGACTGGCGGGTGGCGCTGCTTTCGCCTCTCGGCGCCCGGGTCCACGCTCCCTGGGCGATGGCACTCACCCAGAAACTGCGAAGCCGTTTCGGAACCGATGTCGACGTGATCTGGGCTGACGACGGAATCGCATTCCGCTTCCCCGACAGCGACGAGGTCCCCGGTCTGGCGGATCTCACCCTCGATCCAGAGGAGGTGCGTGAGCTGCTCGAGGATCATCTCGCCGACACAGCTCTCTTCGGAGCCCGATTTCGGGAGGCGGCGGGGCGGGCTCTATTGCTCCCGCGGAGACGGCCGGGGAGCCGCACCCCTTTGTGGCAACAGCGCCGCCGGGCAGCCGACCTCCTGGCGGTCGCCCGCCAATTCGGCTCGTTCCCGATCATGCTCGAGACCTATCGCGAGATCCTCACCCAAGATTTCGACCTGGGGGCCCTCACCGAGGTTCTGTCCGAACTGCGCTCTCGCAAGCTGCGTATGGTCGAGGTCGAGACCAGTCATCCATCGCCTTTCGCCTCCTCGCTTTTGTTCGCGTTCGTCGCCGCCTTTCTCTACGAAGCAGACACTCCGCTCGCCGAGCGCCGAGCGGCCGCCCTCACTCTCGACCGCAACCTTCTCGCCAGCCTCCTCGGGGAAGGAGAGTTGCGCGACCTGATCTCGCCAGAAGTTGTGGCGATGGTCGAGTTGGAACTGCAACACCTGACTCCCGAAAGGCGGGTAACAAGTCGAGACGGGTTAATAGACCTTCTCCGCGATCTCGGGCCGCTAAGCAAGGACGACATCGAGGTGCGGACCGAGCTGTCGGACTTTTCTGAGTCCTTCGAGGGCTTGTTGCGAGCCGGAAGGATGGTGGCGGTGCGCATCGCCGGGCGCGAGTGCTACGCCGCCGCGGAAGACATTTCTCGCCTCCGCGACGGTCTTGGCATTCCCCCGCCCCCTGGAACCCCGGCGGCTTTCCTCGAACCGGTGCCGGATCCACTGGGCGATCTAGTCGGAAGATACGCTCGCACCCACGGGCCATTCCAACCAGCGACCATCGCTTCCACGCTGGGTCTCCCAGTGGGGGTCGTGGCCAACGCCCTCCGGCTGTTAGCCGAGCAGGGCAGGGTCCTGAAGGGCTCGTTCCATCACGGAGACGGATGGGTCGACGCCGAGGTGTTGCGTCGTATCAAGCGACGATCCCTGGCCGATCTTCGGCACGAGATTGAGCCAACCGAGCCGGCATCCCTCGGCCGGTTTACTCCGGCCTGGCAGGGTGTATCAGACAAGCGGCCGGCGCGGATCGACGTCCTCGCCGACGTGGTGTCCCAACTTCAGGGCTACGAAGCCGCCGCCTCGGTTTGGGAGCGCGAGATCCTTTCGGCCAGAGTGGGTGAGGCGCCACCACTTCTCGACCGCCTCCTAATG
>JBOGEW010000281.1:0-8841 GCA_050742075.1 Acidimicrobiia bacterium | reverse complement strand
GTATTTTTGGCCGTGTATACACGGCCAAAAATACGCAAGAACGGTCAGGTGGTGTCGAAGTAGGTGTTCGACGAGGGTCCGGAATCGCCGTCGAAGGACTCCAACGTGATCCACAGACGAGGGAAGTCCGCCCGGCGGACGCCGACGCTGGCATTTATCACTCCATCTCCGCGGAAGGTCCCTCCCGAAACATGGAGACCCTCGGGAGAGGTCAGCCAGATCTCGTAATAGTGACCTGGAGGCGAGGGCTCGATTCCTGCGACTTCGACTCGCAGGCGAGTGCCCTTCGCTTCGTTCCACCCCGAGACCACGGCTGATGCAGTTGCCCCGTCCCCAACCCCGGTCAGATCAACCTCCCAATCAGACGGTGTCGAGGTCAAAAGAATCCCGGTGACAAGAACCGCCGCGAATGCCGCCGCGACCGGGAGCATGAGGCGAGCACCGACCTGGCGCCGCGGCTGGGTGATCGCCCCTCGACCGAGCGAGGCGATACGGTCGGCGAGCCCGGGAGCGGGCTCCTCCCACAGAGAAGCCTCACGCAAGGTCTCTCTTATTCGTTGCAGCGCCGCTCTCTCACCCCGGCAATCCGAGCACGCACTGAGATGATTCTCGAGCTCGCTCGACGTGTCGCCTTCGAGCATGGCCACCCGCGCCTGTTCGCAATTCACGCTGTCGCCTCCCGCAGGTGCGCCAGGAGGACCGCCAGCCGACGGTGCGCTCGATGGGCACGGCTCTTCACCGTGCCGAGTGGAATTCCGAGATGGCGCGCTGTCTCCTCCTGGGTGAACCCGTGCAGAAAGGTGAGCTTGACAACCTGGCGCTCTTCCTCCCCCAACCTGTCGATGGCCCGCCGCACCTCCCACGCTTCCCACATCCCCTCGAAGGAAGGCGGCAAGGCGACGATCTCCGGTTCGTCGATCCGGTTGGTGCGGTGGCGTCGCTCCTTGCGGTAGACGTCGACGGCTGCCCGGCGGGCGATTGCGTAAAGCCACGGGGCCGGTTCCCTCGAGAGATCGAACGTCGATGCCGCCCGCCAGGCCTGGATGAAAGCCTGCTGCGTGGCGTCCTCCGCCAGCATCTTGTCGCCGAGCGCCCGATAACAAACAGTGAATACAGCCCTGCCGAACTGCTCGTACAGCGGGGCTACAGCCGAGGCGTCGCCATTGGCGAGCCGGCGCATTATTCGCATCGACTCCAACTCTGGCTCCATCATGTCGATCGGACCGCCCGCCCCCGTACGCGTTTCATCCCGGACGCTTTCGCACCACCATTACGTACCTACTGCAGGGAAAGGTTCACTGAATCTGGAGCTCGTCGATGAAACCACCCACGAACTCACCGATCGCCCCTCCGGTATTGCGCAGCGCCCACCAAAGCGTAACGAAGAGGAAGACGAGAACGAGAAGAGTCCCCACCATGCGGCGCCGGTAGAAGTCGCGCTCTGAGTCGTCTTCGATGTATGACTTGGCCACCAGGGGCCCCAGTCTTGGATCGAGTTTGACCGGCGCCGGCATCGGCTGAGCGGCGACCACTTCTGTCTGGGAAGGCACCCTCCTCCGGTCGGGCTTGGGTCGGGGCTCAGGTCGTGGTCGATCTTTGAGCCGCTGCTGGAAGTCAGCCTTGAGCTCGTTCGCTTTCGCCAGGACCGCCTTGGCCCGTGGCTCGATCCATGCCTTGATGTCGAAAGGCGCTTTCTCCTCGACTTCAATCCATGGTTCGCTCGGAGGCGGTGCCGTAGCCACTGCCCCTCCCTCCAATCCAAGATGGCGCGGCGAGTCTCGTTCCACCGGGACTTCAATCGTGCGCAGGCTGGCGAGCTCGGATTCGAGACTGGCGCGGGAAGCATTAAAGGCGGGCTCGAAGCCGGCCTTGCCGAGGAGTGCGCTCTCGTCGAGCCCGAGAACCGCGGCGAGGGCCGCAACCGACTCCGAGTCCGACGGATTGCTCCGAGCCTGCTCCCACGCCCGAACGGTCGAGGGCGACCGCCCAATGAGTTGGGCCACTCGCGCCTGACTGAGACCGGCGGCTTCTCGCCCGCGGCGAATCGAATCGCCAAAGGAAACGGACATATGGGAAAAAGGTTACCCGGGGGGTTTTGATTCCAAACGACCAAGCACCTCGGCGGCCTTCATGCGGGCCGAGCCCGGTCCGCCTTTCTCTGCGCATCGGCCACCGCGATGGCGGTGAGATTGACGACGTCAGACACCTCGGCATCTCGCTGTAAGACATGGACGGCCTTCGAAAGCCCCGAGAGGATGGGACCGATCACTTCCGCGTCGCCGAGCCGGTTGAGGAGCTTGTAAGAGGCGTTGGCTGCGGTGAGATTCGGGAATACCAGGACGTTGGCTGCCCGGTCGAGCATCCCGTTCGGGCGCCGGGAGCGGATGAGGTCGGAGACGACGGCTGTGTCCGCTTGCATTTCGCCCTCGGCGGGAATCTCGGGGCGCTCCTGGCGGAACAACTCGACCGCCTTCCGGACCCTCTCGGGCTCCGACCCTGCGGCGCTGCCGAAGTCGGAGTAGGAAATAAAGGCGACACGGGGCTGACGATTGAATTGTTCCTGGGCTGCATCGACGGCGGCGATAGCGATCTCGACCAGTTCTTCCGAGCTGGGCTCGATGTTCACCGCACAGTCGGTGAAGAAGTAGGGAACCCCCTTCAGCAGGACCACATAGAGAGAACTGACGATCGTCCGACCGGGCTCCATCGGTAAGACCTGCAGCGCAGGCCGAATCGTCTCCGGGTAGAAGGTGCTGAGACCACCCAGGACTGCATCGGCACTGCCCTCTCGAACCATGAGGGCGGCGAACATGTTGTGGCCCGTTACGGCCGTTCGGGCCGCTTGTGCGGTCATCCCCCGGTGTCGACGCAACTCAGTCAGAGTGGAGGCATAGGACCCAAGCGTTGCTTCCTGGGTCCTCGGATCGACCAATTCGATCCCGTCGAGGGTGATGCCGAGTTCTGAGGCCACGGCTTTGATCTGGGACTCTTCTCCCAGGAGCACCGGCGAGCCAATTCCCTCGTCGAGCACCCGCCGGGCCGCTCGCATGATGCGGATGTCATCGCCATGGGGGTACACCACCCGCATGGGTCTCGTCCGCGCCGCCGCCGTCACCGAGCTGAGCAAGCCGTAGGAAGCCTGGAAGCGACTCCGCAGCTCCTCGGAATACGCATCGATATCCACGAGCGGCAGACGCGCCAATCCCTCGTCGCTGGCCGCTTTTGCAACGGCTGGCGCCACCGTCCAGAGAACTCGCGGATCGAAGGGCTTGGGGATTAGGTAGTCGCGACCGAACCCGAGCCGGACCACCTGATAGGCCTTCAGCACGGCGTCAGGCACCGCCTCCCGGGCGAGGTCGGCTAGAGCTTGCGCGGCCGCGACCTTCATCCCCTCGCTGACGCCTCGGGCTCGCACATCGAGCGCCCCCCGAAAGATGAACGGAAAGCCGAGGACATTGTTGACCTGGTTGGGGAAGTCGCTGCGACCGGTGGCGACGATGGCATCGGGTCGGGCACGCCGGGCGGCGTCGTAGGTGATCTCCGGGTCGGGGTTGGCCAGGGCGAAGATCAACGGATTCGGAGCCATCGATTTCACCATCTCCTCGGTCACGGCGTCTGCGACGGAGACTCCGACAAAGGCATCGGCCTCATGGAGAGCATCGGCCAGGGATCTTGCCTTCGTCTCACATGCGAACTCCAGCTTGATCGGGGTGAGGTCGTCCCTTTCGGTGTGAACGACACCCCGGCTGTCGACCATTAGCGTGTTGTGGGAGCGAACCCCGAGGTGTTGAAAAAAGCGGGCCGTGGCGATGCCTGCCGCCCCGGCGCCGCTGAAAACGACCTTCATGTCCTCAAGCGGCTTGCCAACGAGTTCGGATGCGTTGAGGAATGCCGCCCCGGCGATGATGGCGGTTCCGTGTTGGTCGTCATGGAAGACCGGAATGCTCAATCGCTTTTTGAGCTCCGACTCGACATAGAAACAGTCGGGGGCCCGTATGTCTTCGAGATTGATGCCGCCGACGGTCGGTTCCAACAACTCGCAAAAACGGATGACGTCGTCGGGATCGGGAGCATCGATCTCGAGGTCAAAAACGTCGATGTCGGCGAACCGCTTGAAGAGAACAGCTTTGCCCTCCATCACGGGCTTGCCGGCTAGCGGTCCAATGTTGCCGAGTCCCAGGACGGCCGTTCCGTTCGTAACGACTGCGACCAGATTCCCGCGGTTGGTGAAGCGGAACGCCTCCTCGGCGTCATGGGCGATGGCCCGGCATGGCTCGGCGACCCCCGGGGTGTAGGCCAGGGAGAGATCGCTCTGGGTTGCCGTCGGCTTCGTCGGTCGAATCGCAACTTTTCCGGGGCGGGGAAACTCGTGATAGTGCAGTGCTTCGCTGAACGGGGTTCGTCCGTCAACCGGGGGTGCCGCCATGACCGAACCCTAATCGCAGGGGTCTTAGGGTCCCCGGGCGAGCGGACGAGCATTTGGGCTAGATCGCCAACCTGGCAGAATTCGATCAAGTGAGCGAGCGCAACGGCGACCCAGACGGCTATCGGGTGATGGCAGGCTGGCGGGTGGGCCACGTCCCCGAGGAGGCCACCACCCGCTCTGGCTTGCTCGTGCCTGCCGGAACGAAGGAGGGGAACGATGCCCTTCCGCTGGTCGACGTCCATACCGGGCAGCGATTTTGGGCCGTGCCGGCCGGGGCCTGGCGATTCATCTGGCCAACGACCGGCCGGCCGGTCGTGGCGGTTCGGGAGTCGCAGATCATCGCCGAAGAGCAACTCTCTCACGTCGCTGGCGACGGCCAGTACCTCTAGAAGACAGCAGACGAAAGACAACCGATAACAGATTGAGTCACTTGTCTCTGTCTCTTGTCTTATTCCGCCTCTCTATCCGACCGAAACGCCTAGGTTTTCCGTTGAATGACTGATTCCTCCGGACGACAGCGCCGGCGACTCACCGCAACCGTCACCGATCTCGAAAGACCCCGGCAGAAGGTGTTTCTAGTGGGCGTGCTGTCGCGCGCCACATCCGCCGTCGAGGCGGAGCGCTCGCTGGACGAGCTTGCACTGCTGATCGACACCGCCGGGGGGGACCCGGTCGATTCCGAACTGGTTCGTCGGGACGTAATCGATCCGGCGCTCTTCATCGGGTCGGGCAAGGCGTCAGAACTGGCCGACCTCACCCGGGCAACCGACATCGACACCGTCGTCTTCGATAACCCGCTGAGCCCGGCCCAACAGAGGAACCTGCAGAAGCTCTTCGAGTGTGACGTCGTTGATCGCGAAGCCGTCATACTCGACATCTTCGCCCAGCACGCGACCAGTCGAATCGGAGCCATTCAGGTCGAGCTCGCCCTTCTGCGATACAACTTGCCGCGGCTGCGCGGCAAGGGCACTTCGCTTTCTCAGCAGGCCGGCGGCATCGGCGCCCGCCGCGGGCCGGGAGAAACCAAGCTCGAGACCGACCGCCGCCGGATCGAGCAGCGAATCACCCGGCTGGAACGCGATCTGAAGGACTTCGATCGAACCAGGGAGACGCAGTCGAAGGCCCGGCGCCGATCGCAGATCCCGGTGGCGTCACTTGTCGGTTACACCAATGCCGGAAAATCAACCTTGCTCAACACCCTCACCGGAGCTGGTGTGTTGACGGAGGACCGATTGTTCTCAACCCTCGATTCGACCGTGCGGAAATACGAGCTGCCGAGCGGTCGCTCGATCCTTCTCTCGGACACCGTTGGATTCGTGCGGCGGCTCCCCCATCACCTGATCGAAGCCTTCCGCTCGACTCTCGATCAGGTAAAGGAGGCCGACTTGCTCCTTCATCTGGTC
Source organism: Acidimicrobiia bacterium (assembly GCA_050742075.1). Lineage (GTDB taxonomy): Bacteria > Actinomycetota > Acidimicrobiia > Spongiisociales > ZC4RG35 > JACCTH01. The sequence continues at coordinate 3,012 of JBOGEW010000281.1, read as the reverse complement.
GACGCCTCGGATCCCGATCCTGAGCGCCAGATCGAAGCAGTGCGATCCGTTCTCTCGGAGATCGACGCCGGGCATCTGCCGGAGATCATTGTCTTCAACAAGTCCGATCAAGCCGACACCATGACTCTCAAGCGTCTCGCGAACTTGCATCCGAATGCCGTCATCATCTCGGCGCTTACCGGTGAGGGGATCCACGATTTGGCCGAGGTCTTGGGAGCTTTGCTCGATGCCGATCGGACGGTTGTTCGTCTCGAGGTGCCATACGCCCGGGGCGACGTCGTGGCAGCCGCTCACGAAGAGGGTGAGGTTGTGGCCGAGAAGCACGATGAATCTGGGACCATTATCGATGTCCGACTCCCTCGCAGCCGCATGAAGGCCTTCGCCGAATTCCAAGTCTCCTAACGGGACTTATCTCCTATTGCCCGTTTATCGACCTGAGCTAGGTTGAGAATGGTTCGCAACCAGGGGTGGGCATATCAAGGGGTTTCTGCAGGCGTGCGGCCTGGTCATGGGGATGCTCGTGGTCGTGCCCGCCCTGCCCGCGGGGGCGGCCGATCCAATCCCGGCCGGGTTCACGGTCGACGAGGTCGTGCACGTCACCAACCAGCCTTTCCAAGTCGTTGCTTTCGGATTCACGTCAGGGGGCCGGCTGTTCGTCGCCGAGAAAGGTGGAAGGGTCAAGTCGTACGACAGCATCGATGACGCCTCAGGAGCCACGATCATCGATATCGCTGGCGACGTCAACAGTTATCACGATCGAGGACTGCTAGGGCTCGCCGTTGATCCGCAGTTCGGCCAGGGATCTGACTACGTGTACGTCCTCTACACCGAAGACGACCTCGACACTCTCAGTGATGGGCCGGGGGTGGTCAACGGCCGACTTTCTCGCTTCCTCGTTTCCGGCAACAACGACATCACAGGCTCGGAGGATCTGCTGCTGGAGGGCGCCTGGTGCGCGCAGTTCCCCAGCCACACAATCGGTGACCTCGCCTTCACCGCGTCTGGTCATCTCCTTGTCTCGGCGGGTGATGGTGCGAACTTCGACCCCGACGTACCAGACCATGGCCAACATGGAAATCCCTGCGTTGATCCCATGGGCGATCCAACAGTAGCGACGGACGACGAAGGCGGCGCTCTTCGCACCCAGGATTACCGAACGACACTTGATCCGCTTGGTTACGACGGAACCATCCTCCGCCTCAACAAGGACGGTTCTGCCGCCACTGGCAACCCGACCTATGCCAACGGCGCTGTTGACAACCGTGTCATCGCCCACGGTCTGCGTAACCCCTTCCGTATCACCGAACGACCGGGGACGTCCGAGATTTGGGTGGGTGACGTGGGTGACCACACATGGGAAGAGATCAACCGGATTCCTAACCCCGGGGGGAGCGCCGACAATTTCGGCTGGCCGTGCTACGAGGGCGACGATGTCGGTTCAGCGATTCATGGCGGCTATGACGCGCTGAACCTCGTCATCTGCGAGAACCTCTATGCCGAGGGCTCAGCACGGGCTCCGTTCTATAGCCGTCACCACGGTGACCCCGCGGGTTGCCCTGGGGGCGGTGGGGCGACCAGCGGTCTAGCTTTCTACCAGGGTGGACGGTACCCAGCCGTCTACGACGGAGCTCTCTTCATCGCCGACTATTCGATCGGCTGTATAAGAGTCATGTTCCCAAATACGCCCTTCGGGGTCCCCGACCAGAGCCAGATCGAATCCATCGTCACCGGGATTGCTCCAGTCGACCTCCAAATCGGCCCAGATGGTGATCTCTACTACGCCGACATCGTCGACAACACGATCGTTCGGCTCGTTTACAACGTGGGCCCGACTGCGGTCGCCTCGGCCACCTCCCCGGTCAGTGGGCCGGTTCCGCTAACGGTTCAGTTCGACGCCACCCAATCCACCGATGCGGAAGGCGATCCCCTCACCTATGCCTGGGATCTAAACGGTGACGGCCAGTACGACGACTCGACCGCCAGCCAACCGACCTGGCAGTACAACGTTCCCAACGTCCCGGTCACGGTACGCCTCCGGGTGACCGATCCCGGCCTCCTCTCCCACGTCGCGTCGATTGTGATCAACCCCGTCGACCATCAGGCCAGTATCTCCGCACCGCTGGCCGAGTTTGCCTGGCAACCGGGCCAAGAGATTTCGTTCAGTGGCGGTTCCATCGATGCCGTAACAGGTGAAATGCCCGCTTCTTCTCTTTCTTGGCTGCTGACCCTTTTGCACTGTGATCTCGAAGGAGAATGCCATCCACACCCGATCGAGACATTCCCGGGTGTGTCGTCGGGCAGCCTGATTGCTCCGGCCCATCCCCACCCGACCCGTCTCGTCCTCCGGCTCACCGCTACCGACCCAAATGGCCACACCGATACCTTTGAGGTCACAAGCGCGGTGGGCGGTACCCAGTCGGGCGGAGGTGGTGGCGGCGGTGGCGGCGGGAGCGGTGGCGGCTTGGCTCTCCAGGTGTTCGAGGACGTTCCGGTCGACCATCCCTTCTATGACGAGATCAACTGGCTTTGGCTCCAACGCATCACTCTCGGATGTACCGCCGAAACCTTCTGTCCGCAAGGTCCGGTCACTCGCGGTGAGATGGCGGTGTTCCTGGCCCGGGCCCTGGCCCTGCTGCCCGCACCGTCGGGCCAGTTCGCAGACACGGCAGAATCTCCGTACGAATGGGCGATCAGCTCGCTGGCGGCGGTCGGGATCACCCAAGGTTGTGCAGTCGATCACTACTGCCCGGATGACCCAGTCACTAGAGAGCAGATGGCGTCGTTCCTGGTGAGGGCTTTTCTTTTCCCAGCCGGCGATGACTTGTTCACCGATGACGAGGAGTCCGTGCACGAAGAGGACATCAACTCTCTGGCCAAAGCGGGGATCACCCTGGGATGCTCCCCGACGACGTTCTGTCCGGCGCAAGTCGTTACGCGCGAACAGATGGCGGCCTTCATCTTCCGCGCCTACGACCGCTAGATCATTCTTGCGTAAAAATCAGCAGGTATACC
>JBOGEW010000280.1:0-2190 GCA_050742075.1 Acidimicrobiia bacterium | reverse complement strand
CGACGGGGCACCGTATCCCGAGGAGTACGCCCGGGCAGCCCTCGCTCGCGCCTACTCGGAGTTGGGCTCGAAGTTTTCCCAGTAACGGGAAGGAGTGGGTCCGACTTGGTCGAGGTATTTGCTGCCGAGTCGATCCGATCCATAGGGCTTGTCGGCTGGCGATGACATTCGGAACAGGCTTATCTGGCCAATCTTCATACGGGGATAGAGAGTGATCGGCAGGTTGGCAACGTTCGACAGTTCAAGGGTGAGGTGCCCCCTGAAACCCGCATCGACGAACCCCGCCGTGCTGTGGATCAACAGCCCCAGCCTGCCGAGACTCGATTTTCCTTCCAGCCGAGCCACCAGGTCGTTGGGTATTTCCACCCTCTCCAGGGTGGTTCCCAGCACGAACTCGCCAGGGTGGAGGATGAACGGCTCGTCGCCGGCGACCTCGACCAGTTCGGTGAGGTCCTCCATGGGTTTGCGAACATCGATGTAGGGATATCGAGTATTGGCAAACACTCTGAAGTGATGGCCGATGCGGAGGTCAATAGACGACGGCTGGATCGCATCGGGGCTGACCGGGTCGACCACCAGCCGACCTGATTCGAGTTCAACTTTCAGGTCGCGGTCAGAGAGGATCATCGAACGAGTGTAAAGACGGCAGCGGACATCTTCCGCCCGGCGAGGGTGGAGCGGATGAGGGGAATCGAACCCCCACTCCGGGCTTGGGAAGCCCGTGTTCTGCCGTTGAACTACATCCGCTGGTCGGGGAAGCCAGGTTACCAAAGGGCCCCGATGGCGGTGTCGGGCGCATCATTGCCGGTGACGATCGAGGCCACTCCCCAGATCGTCATCAACAAGCCTACGACCAGCAGGAACAAGACGCGCCCACTCCGAAACTCTCCCTGCACACCGGCGGGCCGTTCGCCCCGGTGATGTTTGCGCCATGCCAAGATGTTGCCCACCAAGAGTGCCAGTCCCAGTCCGGCGACCATCTCGGCGAAGAGCGAGTCCAGACCCAATATGTCGATCATGGCTGATTCTTGATCGCGGTCGATTCTTGATGACGGCTGGGCGACCCTAGCGGGGTATCTTCGCAACCATGCCAAGGCACTGCTACGTGCTCCGAGTGTTCACCAGGGATGGGGCGGGAGGAAACGGGTTGGGAGTCGTGACCGACACGCTCGGTCTCGACGACCACAAGATGCAGCTGATCGCCAGCGATCTCGGCTTCTCCGAAACTGTTTACCTCAAATGGTTTGAAGGCTCGATGCCCAAGGCACGTATCTTCACTCCTAAGACCGAGATTCCATTCGCCGGTCATCCACTGGTGGGGGCCGCTTGGGTGTTGATAAACCTCGGTCCGGTAGATCCCGGCGGGATCGAATGCGTTATCGGTCCGGTGCGGATCCGCCAGACAGGGCCCGACACCTGGGTCGACGCCCCCGCCGGTCAACCGGTCCGAGAGATCCAGCCGACTCTTGATCCCAGCATCACTGCGCTGGAAGCGGTGGAAGTGCTGATGCCATCCCCCTACAAGCTGATACAGCTTGGATCTCCGGACGAGGTGGCGGCGGTCGGCCCGGCGACGATGGGGGGCTTGGGTGACGTTTACGTATGGGCGTGGGAGAGGGAAGGTGAGGTGGTGCGGTCCCGCTTTTTTGCTCCTGACTTTGGGATCGAAGAGGATCCAGCGACGGGAAGCGCTGCCGTTGCCTTGGCCGCCCGGATGAGGGCTCGGGGAGCCGGCCGGGGCTCTGTGTTGATCAACCAGGGGGCTGAGACTGGTTATCCGTCCCGGATCCAGCTCACATGGGACGACAGCACGACGTCGATCGGTGGCACCGTGGTCAAGGATGAGGTCCGCTTTCTCAAGCTCTAGCCTCCCGGCGTGGCCTTTGCCTCAGCCCCTGCCTCGTCCGCCAACCTGGGCCCCGGTTTTGACGTTCTCGCGCTGGCCCTCGAGCTGCGGTGCAAGGTTGAGGCCGAATCGGCGGATATCTGGAGTGTTCGACATGTCGGACCCGAATACCCGGCGGGGAACTTCGACAGCGTCATGCAGGCTGCCCGTCGAGCGGTCGGAGAGGACCGGCCCCTTGCCCTCGTTGTCGACAATCTGATCCCGATCGGCCGTGGTCTTGGCTCATCGGCGGCGGCGGCGGCGGCGGGGGCGGCGGCGGCCTGGCGGGCGATAGGGGTGGAAGC
>JBOGEW010000279.1:0-2164 GCA_050742075.1 Acidimicrobiia bacterium | reverse complement strand
GCCTCTGGCGGGGCTCATCCGCGTCGTTTCGATTTCTCCCCCCAGCGAGCGAAGCGAGTGTTGGGGGAGGTGTCGCCGCAGGCGACGCAGGGGGCAGGGGGGAGTGGCCCGAAGGGCCGAGGGGGGTTTAAACGGCTACCGCCGCCCCGCCGGTGCGGGGATCGACCGCCCCGACAACGACCCCGTCGGCGCCGGGGAGAGCGATGACCTGCTGGGCGCATCGCAGACCGAATGGCGGCACGATCGTCGTGCTGGTTGCGCGCGAGCGAAGCTCCTCGATCCCGTCCAGGTCGAAACCTTCTTCGATCGCCACCCCGCCGCCGGAGAGCATCTCCCACCGCGGAGCTATCACCAAGGCGCCCGGTTCGTCCTGGCCGGAGATCATCTGGCCGAGAGTCTGGGCATTCCACGGCATCTGATTCTCCCCGCCGGGAGTTCCCCCGAGGAACTGAGGCATGCCTCCGTTGTCGCTAATTGCCCAGGCATGGAGCGTGGTGGCCGGTCGTTTTCCGGGCGCCGGGAAGTTGGGATGTCCGGGTTCGGCGGAGAAACCGCGCCCGGGCCGGTTGTTGAGGATCAGGTCGAACTCATCGACCACCAGGCCGCTTCCGAAGCGGGGAAAGGAATTCGAGTGAATGACGACCACGACGTTGCCGGCGGCGTCGGCCGCACTCACCATCGACGTCCCCGAGGGATCGGCGAGGGAGACCTGCCGCTGGGAGATGACCTGGGCCACTCGATCCCATGTCGCTCCCGCACCGTCCGTGGGTCGGGCGTCAGCCATTGCCGCGAGCAGCGATGGACCATGGGTCGGAGCAGGAGTAGCCCAGAGGCGCCTGGTGCCGACCGTTCCGGCCGCGGGCGTTTCCCATTGCGCTCTCACTGATCGGAAGTCAGATGTCTCGATTACTCCGCCGCGTCTCTGCACAGAGCCAGCGACGATGTCCCCAACCCCTCCCCAGAAGAGCTCAGCGCCCCGTCTCACCCACTCTTCGAGCAGGTCAGCCATACCCGGCAAGCGGACCACTCGGCCGGGAGCGATGGGGGCGCCGGCCGGGAAGTAGTTAGTCCCATCGGGGTTGTGGCGTTCCACCAACTCGGCCGATTCCATCGCCAATGCGGTGCAAATTTGTGCCCAGGGAAATCCTTGGCGAGCGAGCCGGATCGCCGGGGCGGCCAACCGGCTCCGCCCGAGCAAGCCCTGGGTCGCCAGGACGTCGTATCCAGCCGGTGCCCCGGGAACTCCGACGGAAGTAGGGCCGGTGGGTTTCAGTTCCCCTCTTTCGGCGGTCTTGGCCAATCGGCCCGGGGCGCCACCGATCGCCAACAGAGCATCTGGCTGCGGCTTTCCCGATTCGAGCCGAAGCGCCACGAGGTCACCTGCCAGACCACACTTGGGCGGGAGCAGCACCGTTTCGGCCAGTGCCGCCGTGACGACCGCGTCAAACGCATTGCCGCCCTGCCGGAGGGATTCTGCCCCGAGCGCGGCCGCCATCGGGGCTGCGGCCAGAACGACGCCCCCGATGCTGCGGCCGGTCGACTGTTCAGCCATGATCGCCGTCGTTCCCGAGATCAAGCCACCCACGGCTAGTCCTCGAGGAAGGTGCCGACCGACCTGGCAACGGCTTCTTGGTAGACGGCGTCGGCGACCGCGACATCCTCGAGGCCGATGCCAAGCGACTTGTACAACGTGATCTGCTCCGATCTATCCGGGCCGACGTTCGGGCTTGAGACCAAATCGGCCAGTTCCACAACCTTCCCCCATACCGGGCTTGCTTCGCGTTCGGCGAGCAGTAGGTCGCCGGCCTCGATCCGAGCCTGCTTGATCGACTCGACCACGATCGTCTCCGCTCGAGTGATGGTTTCGGTATCGAGTTCTCGGCTTTCGGGAGTGGTGGCCCCGACCGCGGTGACATGGCAACGCCGGGGGAGTCTGTGACCGTCGAACAGAGCCTCCGTCGACCGAGTCGCAGTGATGATCAGGTCGACGTTTTCGACGCCATCATTCTGGTCGCTTACTCGAACGGTGGAAACTCCGGTTGCTTCCCCGATCCTGCGCTCGAATTCGTCTGCGGGCCGTCGATTGATCAGCCTGATCTCGGCGAGATCGAATTGGCGGGCGAAGGCCAGTGCGTGAGCGTAAGCCTGGCGCCCCGATCCGAAC
>JBOGEW010000278.1:0-5912 GCA_050742075.1 Acidimicrobiia bacterium | reverse complement strand
CCGCCAAGCGTCCCGCCAACCCGATCGGCTGGCTCCTTCTGGTGTCAGCCCTCGCCTACCTGGTAGGTGGACTCGTCGAGACCTACGTCGTCGATGCGTTCTTCGTCCGACCTGGCTCCTTGCCGGTCCTCCCCTGGGTCGTCTGGCTGGGGAGCTGGGTCTTCGGGCTCGGCTTCGGCCTTACGGGCGGCTTCGTCCTCCTGCTCTTCCCCACCGGACGGCTGCCCTCCCAGCGGTGGAGGCCGGTGGCGTGGGCGGCTGGCACCGGGCTGGCCTTGCTGCTGGCCGGCGGGGCCCTCGCCCCGGATGCCTTCGAGGACCTTCCCATCGCGAGCCCCCTGCAGCTCCGCAGCGGGACCCTGCTGATGATGCTGGAGGGGAGCGGTTTCGTGCTGTTCATCGGGGCGTTCCTGGCGGGGGTCGGGTCACTCGTGGTCCGCTACCGACGATCCCGCGGGGAGGAACGTCAGCAGCTCAAGTGGGTGGCCTTCAGCGTGCTGGTGCTGGGCCTTTATCTGCTCGCCTTGACTCTCCTCGAAGCGATCAACGGCGAGGCGCAGGTTCCCGACCAGGTGGAGAACTTGGCCACGACGGCAGCGCTGGCCTTGATGACGGTGGCCATTGGCGTGGCCATCCTCCGCTATCGCCTCTACGACATCGACCTGGTCATCAACCGAACTCTGGTCTACGGGATCCTTACCCTCCTCTTGGGGGCGGTGTACGTGGGCGGCGTGCTGGGCTTACCCACGCTTCTCCCCCGGGAGGAGGACAACGACCTCGTGGTGGCCGGCTCTACCTTGGCGGTGGCGGCCCTCTTCTCACCCCTGCGCCGGAGGGTTCAGGGCTTCGTGGACCGCCGTTTCTATCGCTTCCGCTACGACGCCCAGCGGACCATCGAGGTCTTCTCTTCCCGCCTTAGAGACCAGGTGGACCTGGAGAGCCTCATCCGTGACCTGCCGGGGATGGTGCGGGACACGCTCCAGCCCGCGTTTACTTCGCTCTGGCTTCGAGCGCCGAACAGATGAGAGCTTGCGAGTCCCCGATGGTTGCCTCTGGCTTTCCGACCCGTCTCGCCGCCACGTGGCAAGCCGCCCGGTGATCAGGGCCGAGAAGAGCCAGGAGTGGCGTTATCTCCCGACAGATCTCTTCTGCGAGGGGGCAGCGTGGATGAAAGTGACAGCCCGAGGGGGGATCGGCGGGATCGGGTACTTCCCCCACCAAGGTCCGCACCTGGCGGGTCGCCTCGACGTCGGGATCGGCGATCGGAACCGCCTGTTGCAAAGCCAGGGTGTAGGGATGTAGCGGCCGGTCGCTGACGGGTTCCCAGGGACCCGACTCGACCACCTTGCCGAGGTACATGACTGCGATCCGATCGGAGATATGTCGGACCATCGCCAGGTCGTGGGAAATAAAAATGTAGGCCACGCCGAGCTCGTTTTGCAGCTTGGCAAGAAGGTTCATGATTCCGGATCGCACCGAAACATCGAGGGCCGAGACGGGCTCGTCGAGCACCATCACCTCAGGCTCGACGGCTAGCGCTCGGGCGATACCGACCCGTTGGCGTTGACCGCCCGACAGCTGATGGGGGTATCGGCGACTCATCGCCGCGGGCAGTCCCACCATGTCGAGCAATTCCCTGGTTCGAGCCGGCCACTGCGAACGGGGCCGCAGTCGGTGGACTTCGATTACCTCCTCGATAGTCCGGCCGATCGTCAGGCGCGGGTTGAGCGATGCATAGGGATCTTGGAAAACCATCTGAATGCGGCGATGGACCGCGCGCAGATCGGAGCCTCGAAGGTGAGTTATGTCTGTGCCGTCCATTGCGATACGGCCAGACGTCGGTTCCTCGAGCCTCACCAATAGCCGGGCCAGAGTTGACTTCCCACACCCGGACTCGCCGACGACACCGAGGGTTTCACCTCGTGAAAGCGAGAGGGAAACGCCGGCCACCGCCGCCAGCGTCTGGCCCGTCCCCCGAACCGGGTAATGCCGGGTCAGCTCCTCCGCCTGGAGAATCCGCTCGCTCACGCCACCCATTCTTCAGGAGGGACCCAGCAGGCGGCCCAATGCTCGGTGTGATCTTCGCTTCTTGCAGTCAAGGGAGGCATCTCGACAACACAGATCTCGATTGCATTAGGACACCGTGGATGAAAAGGACACCCTGTCGGTTGTCGAGTGGGATCGGGAGGAGCGCCGGGTATCTGCCGCAGGGGATGACGCTCGCTCCCTCGAACACTGGGAATGGATTCGAGCAGTCCCGCCGTATAAGGATGCTCGGGGTGTCTGAAGACCTGGCTGGTGGGCCCGGTCTCGACAATGTGTCCTCCATACATCACCAGGATCCGCTCCGCCACTCGGGCCACCACCCCCAGGTCATGGGTGACCCAGATCACCGCCATGCCCATGTCTTGCTGGAGGTCGGCAACCAGAGTGATGATCTGTTGCTGAATGGTTACGTCGAGAGCGGTCGTCGGCTCGTCCGCGATCAACACCTTGGGATGAAGCGCGAGAGCCATTGCGATCATCGCCCGCTGCCGCATACCCCCGGAGTATTCGTGCGGATACGACTCCGCCGCTCGGCGCGGTTGGGGAATCCCCACCTGGCCAAGCACCTCGACGGTTCGGTTCCTAGCCTCGGCGGGATTTCGTCCGTGGGCGAGCAGCACCTCGCCGATTTGATCGCCGATTCTCATCAGCGGGTTCAGCGAGGTCATCGGATCCTGATAGACCATCGCCACCTGGGAACCCCGCACCATCCGGCGTTCTTCTTCCGACAGTTTGCGAAGGTCGCGACCGCCAACGATCACCTCTCCGGAGACAATTTGGGCTGGTGGCTGCGGATGGAGGCCCATGACCGAGAGCATCGCCATCGTCTTACCGCAGCCCGACTCGCCAACCAGTCCGACCGTCTCACCTGCGCCGACATCAAGACTCACTCCCCGCACAACCCCGACCGGACCCTCGGCCAGGTTGAGAATGGTCGTGAGGTTTCGCACCGTGAGAACGGGCGTGCTCAACCCGATCCCCGGTCGACGATTCGAAGGGCGCGCGGGATCACCTTGGCCGCCACCGGGTGGAGCGGGAAACCCGCTCCCGGCAACAGAGACCCCAGCACCGCCGGCCGCCTCGCCCCGGTAGCCGACGGAACGTTTCCGGGAAGACCGTGCGCGGTCAGGAAGCCGATCATCGCGATGAAGTAGGCCTCTTTGAAGGCGGCCGGAACTCCGAAATCGTCGATCGGATGGACGATGACATCGCCCAATTCACTCGCCAGCAACTCGAGCAGGACAGGATTCTCCGCTCCTCCGCCGGAGACGATGACTTCCTCGACGCCATAGCCCCGACAGGCATCGGCCACGGTTCGAGCCGTGAGAGAGGTCACGGTGGCCACCATGTCCTCTGGGACCACCGGGCCAATGTCGGCCACCGCATCCAGGAGATAAGGAAGATGAAAGAGTTCCCTACCGGTCGTCTTCGGCGGTGGCCCTCGATAGTAAGGATCGGACAAGAGGCGATCGAGGAGGGGTCGATGGATCGTACCTCTTCGCGCTATCTCTCCACCGCGGTCAAAGCTCTCTTTCCCCCCGGTGATGTGACGAACCGCGGCGTCGATCAAAGTATTGCCGGGGCCGGAGTCGAAGGCGGTCGGTTCTAATCCGGGGCCAACAACCGTCAGGTTGGCGATGCCGCCCAGGTTTACTGCCGCGCATGTCCTATTTCTTCCCTGCAGTAGGAGGACATCGAATATCGCGGCCAGAGGCGCTCCTTGCCCACCGGCGGCTACATCGGCCGCCCGCAGGTCGGCCACCACTGGCAATCCGGTCTGCTCGGCGATCCACGCTGGTTGACCGATTTGCAGCGTGCCCTTTGCCTGGCCTTGCTCAACCCAGTGATAAAGCGTTTGACCGTGGGAGGCGATCAACTCGGCGTCGAAGGCCAGTTCGCCCAAGGCACCTACCGCCGCTGCGGCGAAGGCGCGTCCCACCTCGTTGTCGAGACGGCAGATTTCCTCGGCCGTCGTCACGGCTGGGGGAAGCGCAGCTTCCAGGTCGGCGCGCAGCGCCGGTTCATAGGTCACTCCCGTGGCTCCAAGCGGCGTCATCTCGATCCGGTCGGCGACGAGTCGAAGCTCCGCCGCCGCGATATCGATGCCGTCCATCGACGTACCGGAGATCAGCCCCACGACCCTCATTCGTGGTCCCTCGGCCTCATTGGGTGGCGAGCGCCTTCCTGACCACGCCGCCGTGAGCTTCCAGCCGCTCCCGGGCGGTTGCCGCCTCCAGTCCCCCCAACAGCATGACGATGGCGAGCTTGACTTCTCCCTTGGCCTCCGCCAGGACTTCGTCCACGCGCCTCTGGTCGGCCCCCGTGGCCTGGATGACAATACGTCGGGCCCGATCCCGCAGCTTGTCGTTGCTGGCGCGAAGGTCCACCATCAGATTGCCGAAGGTTTTGCCGAGCCTGACCATGGTGACGGTGGAGATGATGTTGAGAACAGTTTTCTGAGCCGTGCCTGCTTTCAGTCGAGTTGAGCCGGCGATCACTTCAGGGCCCACCAGCACCTCGATTGGGTAGTCGACCTTGCGGCTCAACAACGAATCAGGGTTGCAAGAGACCCCGACGGTGACCGCGCCGAGTTCTCTGGCTCTTTCGACGGCACCGATGGTGTACGGGGTACGACCCGAGGCCGACAGTCCGACGACGGCATCGGAGGCGGTGACCTCGAGTAGCTCGAGATCGGCAGCCCCCGCCGCCGCGTCGTCTTCCACCGCTTCCCGCGGGACATTGAAGGCGGTAGGTCCGCCGGCCATGACCCCGACCACGCGATCGGTGTTGAAGGTCGGTGGGCACTCGGCGGCGTCGAGCAATCCCAGACGGCCCGCCGTTCCGGCGCCGACGTATACGAGGCGGCCACCCCCCTCGAGCCTTGCATGCACGGCCTCGACGGCGGCGGAGATGGCGTCGAACACATCGGCTACCGCCTCGAGCGCCGCTTTCTGATCGTCGGCCATGAGGCGGACCAATTCCGAGGTCGGGCGGAGGTCGAGGTCCACCAACTCCGGCCGCAGCTGCTCGGTGACGAGGTCGGCGAGCTCCACTACAGGCGACCTTCGTCGCGAGTTGGATCCAGGACATCCCGGAGCCCGTCTCCGAGCAGGTTGAGGCCCACCACCGCCAGGACGATGGCGCTGGCCGGGGCGACCATGAGCCACCAGCCCCGGGCAAATAGGGTCCGCGCCTCGCTCACCATGAGCCCGAGGGAGGGGTCGGGGGGTTGAGTGCCAAGGCCGAGGAAGCTGAGACTCGACTCAGTGAGAATCGCCCAGGAGAGTGCAAGCGCGATCTGGACGATGATCGGGGCAGTGACATTGGGAAGGACGTGTCGAAAGAGCAGTCTCCCGGGCCGGAAACCGAGGACCCGGCCGGCCTTCACATACTCCAACTCCCGCACGGTGAGAACCGGGCCCCGCGCCACCCTCACGAAGATCGGGGTATAGACGATGGCGATGGCGATCACGGTGTTGACCCATCCCCGACCTAGGGCCGCCACGATGCTCAACGCCAGCAGGATTGCCGGGAAGGCAAAGAGCATGTCGGTGATTCTGCCGACGAGGCGGTCGGTCCAGCCGCCGAAGAACCCGGCGGCGATTCCAGCAATCGAACCAAAAACAGTCGCCAGCGCCACGGCGACTACGGCCACCCGTAGCGACGCCAGGACACCGGCCATCACCCGGGAGGTCACGTCCCGACCAAATTGGTCGGTGCCGAGCCAGTGCTCTGCGCTTGGTGGAGCGAATCGAATCGCCGGAGTCTGCTGGATCGGCGGGAAGGGGGTGAGGCCCAAGAGAGCGAGGAGCGCGATCACTGTCAGGAAGGAAACGATGATCAGTCCGGCCACCCAGTTGGGGCTC
>JBOGEW010000277.1:0-9526 GCA_050742075.1 Acidimicrobiia bacterium | reverse complement strand
GGCCGCTCCTTGCGGAGACCGGAGCTCCCAAGGTCGGCAAGATGGTGATCGGCACCGTCAAGGGCGACATTCACGACATCGGCAAGAATCTGGTGGCGATGATGCTGGAAGGAGCGGGTTTCGAGGTGATCAACCTCGGCATCAACACGGATGCCGATCGATTCATCGCCGCCCTCGAGGAGCACAAGCCCGACATTCTGGGGATGTCGGCGCTGCTCACCACCACCATGCCCTATATGAAGGTCGTGATCGACACCCTGAAGGAGAAGGGGATGCGTGACGACTACATCGTCCTGGTCGGCGGTGCTCCCCTCAACGAGGAGTTTGGCAAAGCGGTTGGTGCCGATGCCTATTGCCGCGACGCGGCTGTAGCGGCCGAAACCGCCGAGGCTCTGGTCCTGGCCCGCCGGATGACGGCGGGAGAAGACCCATGAACCGCGTGCTGATCATCGCCTGCGGCGCCCTTGCCCGCGAACTCGGCGACGTGCTCAAAACCAGCCGTCTCGATTGGGTCGACATCGAATGCCTGCCAGCGGTCCTCCACAACACCCCTCAGCTGATCACCGACGCGGTGCGCGAAAGGATCGACCGCGCCACCGGGCGCTACGAGCAGATCTTCGTCGGCTATGCCGACTGCGGAACCGGAGGAATGCTCGACCGACTGCTCGAAGAACGTGGGATCGAGCGTCTCCCCGGCGCCCATTGCTACGAGTTCTTTGCCGGCGCCGATCGTTTCGCCCGACTGCACGATGAGGACCCGGGAACCTTTTATCTCACCGATTTCCTGGTGAAGCATTTCGATCGCCTGGTTTGGCAGGGGCTGGGTCTCGACCGTTGGCCCGAACTCCGTGACGACTACTTCGGAAACTACCGGAGGGTGATCTATCTCTCCCAGGTCGAATCGGATGATCTGGTGTCAAGGGCCAAGGAGGCGGCGGTCAAGCTCGGTTTGGCGTTCGAGCATCACCATGTTGGCTACGGAGACTTCCAACCGGCCATCGCCGTTGCGGCCCGTTCGGCATGAGCGCCGAACTGACTGTTATTCGCTGGCGCGACATACCTGCCCAGGTGGTGGCTAAGCGTGGCCGGGAGAGCGCCCGGCGCGAGCTCTCTCCCCGGTTTCAGGTGGCGATCGATCGGGCGGCCATGTATGCCGGACTCTTTGGAACGGACGAGTATCTCAATGAATGGGTCCGCGACTCCCGGGCCTGCGGAGATGATCTGGAAGTGGAGGCCGAGGCAGAAGCCCAGCGGCTCGAGAAAGAGTTCCCACCCGACATGCTGAACGAAATTGCCGGCCGAGGCGGGATGCGTTGACCGAAACCGTCGTCTCGTCGGCCACTCGAGAGGTGGTGATCGGCTTCGAACGACCTTTCGTCATTATCGGCGAGCGAATCAACCCTACCGGTCGCAAGCTCCTCGCCGAAGAGATGCGCAACGGCGATTTCTCGCGGGTCGAAAAGGACGCCCTCGCCCAGGTGGAAGCCGGAGCGCCCATGCTCGACGTCAATGCCGGGATTCCGCTGGCCGACGAACCGGCATTGCTGGCGACCGCGATCAAGCTGGTGCAGTCGATGACCGACGTGCCATTGTCGATCGACTCCTCGATCGTCGAGGCGCTGGAAGCCGGGCTGGCTGTTTATCAGGGAAAACCGCTCGTCAACTCCGTGACTGGGGAAGAGGAGCGGCTCGATCAGGTCCTGCCGTTGGTGGCCAAGTACGGAGCGGCCGTGGTGGCGATCAGCAACGACGAGACCGGGATCTCCGAGGATCCCGACGTTCGCTTCGAAGTGGCTCGAAAAATCGTCCACCGCGCGGCCGATTACGGAATCGGCCAGGAAGACGTCATCGTCGACCCGCTGGTCATGCCCATCGGAGCCATGGGAACTGCTGGCCAGCAGGTTTTCCGCCTGATCGGCCGGCTGCGCAACGAGCTCGGGGTCAACACCACCTGCGGAGCATCAAATATCAGTTTCGGATTGCCCAACCGGGCAGGCATCAATGCCGCCTTCCTGACGATGGCGATCGGAGCCGGGATGACCTCGGCCATCACTAATCCGCTTGAGGCGCCGATCCGCGAAGCAGTGATGGCTGCCGACGTACTCGCCGGACACGATCCTCACTGCGCCCGCTGGATCAGGTCGCATCGACAACCATCCGAAGAGGAAACGTCCCGTCGCCGAGGTAACCGCCGTCGCGGGTCGTAACGACTGATCGAACAGTGACCGTGTCCCACCAAGTTGTCTTCACCCCGTCGGGACGCCGGGGAACCTTTGCCGCCGGGACCACCGTCCTTGATGCTGCGCGCACTCTCGGCGTGGACCTCGACTCGGTGTGTGGTGGGAGGGGCATTTGCGGCCGTTGTCAGGTCAGCGTCGGCAGCCGGCCAGGAATGGATGCCCGGGATGACCGCCTATCAGCTCCGGCGGAAACCGAAGCGCAGTACCACGGCCGCCGCCCGCTCCTGACCGGTTATCGCCTCGGATGCGCCGCCACCATCGTCGACGACGTCGTGATCGACGTTCCGGCCGAGAGCCAGGTTCACCGGCAGGTGGTGCGCAAGCGAGCCGAGGTCGACACTCTCCCGGTCGATCCGGTGGTGCGACTCCATTACGTCGAAGTGGCCGAGCCGGACCTGGCAAGCCCGACCGGAGACGCTGAGCGCGTGCTCGCGGCCCTCGAAACGGAGTGGGGTCTCGAGGGGCTCGTCTTCGACTCTGGAGTCTTGCCGCTGTTGCAAGAGACGCTGCGCCGGGGCGAGTGGAAGATCACCGTCGGGGTTCGACATGGCGCCAGGATCGTGGGGGTCTGGCCCGGCTTTCGTGACCTCGCCCTCGGCGTCGCGTTCGATGTTGGCTCGACCACCATCGCCGGCCACTTATGCGACCTCTTCTCCGGGGCAGTGCTGGCTTCGGCGGGGCGGATGAATCCGCAGATCCGCTTTGGCGAGGATCTGATGAGCCGCGTTTCCTACATCATGATGAACGAAGGGGGAGAGGTGCGCCTGACGGCGGTGGTGCGCGAGGCGATCGACCAGTTGATCGGCGACCTGGTCGAAGAAGCGGGCTTTGCCCGCCACGATGTTCTCGAGATCGCGCTGGTGGGAAACCCGATCATGCACCACCTGGCTCTCGGCTTTGATCCCCGCCAGCTCGGCACCGCACCATTTGCTCTCGTTACCACCGCCCCCCTCGAGACTCCCGCCCGGTTTCTTGAGCTCGATGTTCATGAGGGAGCGACGGTCTACACCCTGCCCTGCATTGCGGGACACGTGGGAGCCGATGCGGCCGCGGTGACATTGTCGGAGGGACCCCATCGTCAGGGCGAGACGATGTTGGTTGTCGACGTCGGGACCAATGCGGAGATCGTTCTTGGCAACGATCGCCGCCTGCTGGCTGCCTCTAGTCCCACCGGTCCGGCGTTCGAGGGGGCTCAGATCTCGTCAGGGCAACGGGCCGCGCCCGGCGCCATCGAACGGGTGCGAATCGATCGGGAGACACTCGAACCGCGGATCCGGGTAATCGGACAGGAAGTTTGGTCGGATGAACCGGGGTTCGACCAATCCCAAGTGACGGGCATCTGCGGATCGGGGATCATCGAAGCGATCGCCGAGCTGTTTCTGGCCGGGGTGATCTCGACCGATGGTGTGGTCCTCGACGAGAACCGTTCCCGCCGGGTGATCGGCCATGGTCGGACCTTCTCTTATCTGCTCTGCGATGAGCCGGAGATACTGATAACCCAGAACGACGTGCGGGCGATCCAGCTCGCCAAAGCCGCCCTGCGGGCCGGGTGCGACCTACTGATGAATCACCTCGGGGTCACCGAGGTCGACCAGATCCGGCTGGCGGGCGCCTTTGGGAGTCATATCGATCCGCTTTATGCCATGGCGCTGGGGATGATTCCTGACTGCGACCCCACCCGCGTTTCGCCGGCCGGGAATGCCGCCGGAATGGGGGCGATGATGGCGCTCCTCTCCGGCGAATCGCGTCGGGAGATCGAAGCAGTGGCGCGCACAGTCGAGAAGATCGAGACCGCAGTCGAGCCGTCCTTTCAGGACAGGTTTGTGGCCGCGATGGCGATTCCCCACAAGACCGACGCATATCCCCGGCTGCAAACGGTCCTCCCGCTGCCCGAGCCCCGGGTCGCCGTAAGAGGTCGTCGGAGGTAAAAGCATTCTTGCGTAGAAATAGGGCAGAAAACTGCCTCATTTCTACGCAAGAATGGCTGTGTTCCATGATGTAGTGTGATTCCGCATCATGGAACACACGCAAGGGAGACGGAGCGGTGGTCGGGCGGCCCGGCAGGCGGCTCGAACGGCCCGGGCGATCGATGCCGTTCCCTTCCTCACCCGCCGTCTCCAGCCGGTGGAGGTTCTCGACGACGAGGGCCTGTCTCTGCTCGAGGCCAATGCCGATCGGCTGCTGGCAGAAGTCGG
Source organism: Acidimicrobiia bacterium (assembly GCA_050742075.1). Taxonomy (GTDB): domain Bacteria; phylum Actinomycetota; class Acidimicrobiia; order Spongiisociales; family ZC4RG35; genus JACCTH01. The sequence goes on along the minus strand of JBOGEW010000277.1, from coordinate 5,091 downwards.
CGTCGAACTGCACGGCTTTGAGGAAGGGCTGCAGATCTTCAAGGCCGGAGGCGCCGAGGTTGACGGCACCCGGGTCAAATTCCCCGAGGGATTGGCCCGACAGGTCATTCAGGCAAGCGCCCCCAAGACGTTTGTCCAGCACGCCCGCAACCCCGAGCACACGGTGACCATCGGTGATCCCTACATGGTGTTTGCCCCCGCTTACGGCTCGCCGTTCGTTCGCGATCTTGAAGGTGGGCGCCGGTATGCCACCCTCGCCGACTTTCAGAACTTCGCCCGTCTCACTCACATGACGCCGTCGCTCCATCACGGGGGTGGCACTTTGTGCGAGCCCGTCGACCTTCCTGTCAACAAGCGCCACCTCGACATGGTCTTCTCGCATATCAAGTATCACGACCGACCGTTCATGGGATCGGTTACCGCCCCCGAGCGGGCTCAGGACACGGTCGACATGGTGCGAATCCTGTTCGGGGCGGACTTCATTGAACAGAACACCGTGCTCCTCTCACTATGCAACGCCAACTCGCCGATGAGCTGGGACTACAACATGCTCGGCTCGGCCAAGGTTTACGCCGAGAACAATCAAGCCTGTCTCATCACTCCTTTCATCCTGGCCGGAGCGATGGCGCCCGTCACCGTGGCTGGAACGGCTACCCAGACACTGGCCGAGGCGATGGCGGGGATGGCCTTCTGCCAGATGGTCCGTCCCGGGGCTCCCGTGGTCTTTGGGTCCTTTGCCTCCTCGATTTCGATGCAATCTGGAGCCCCTACCTTCGGAACCCCCGAACCGGCCCTGGTCCTCATTGTCATGGCCGCTCTCGCCCGCCGTCTCGGGGTTCCGTTTCGAAGCGGCGGCAACCTGACGGCGTCGAAGACCGCCGACTATCAGGCGGCCTTCGAAAGTGCCGCCACTTTCCTCCCGACGATGCAGGCGGGAACCAACTTCGTCCTTCACACCGCTGGCTGGCTGGAAGGTGGCCTGACGATGGGCTACGAGAAGTTCGTTCTGGATGCCGATCAAGCTTCGATGGCTTCGGCGCTCATCAACGGGATTGACCTCACCGAGAACGGCCAGGCGATCGCCGCCTTGATCGAAAACCCTCCGGGCCAGCACTTCCTCGGCAACGAGCACACCCTGGCCAATTTCGAGACTGCCTTTTGGCGCAGCCGTCTCGCCGACAACAACAGCTTCGAGCAGTGGCAGGAAGGCGGCCAACGGGAGGCGGTGCAGCGAGCCAACGAAATGTGGAAGCAGATGCTGGCTGAGTATCAGGCGCCTGCCATCGATGACGCCAAAGAGAGCGAACTCGTCGAGTGGATCGAGAGAAGAAAAGCCTCCTTCCCCGACTCCGACGTATGACGGACCTTCTCACCAACGTCCACTTCGAGTTGATTCCGATGAAAGGAATCGAAGAGAAGGCAAGTCGGCTGCCGGCCGGAGCTGCGGTCTCCGTAACCGCTTCCCCAGCCAAGGGGATGGCGGCGACTGTGGACCTGGCCGCCCGCCTGCATCGTGCGGGCTTCGCCGTCACTCCCCACCTCTCGGCCCGGCTGATCTCGGATCGCCAGGAGCTGGACGCGATCATCGACGCCCTGGCGGCCGAGGGAATCACCCGGGCCCTCGTCATCGGTGGGGATGCCGTCGAACCCGGCAAGTTCGGCGACGCCTTTGATTTGTTGCGCGAGATGGAATCCCTCGGCCACCATTTCACCGAGTTGGGGATCGCTGGCTATCCCGAAGGCCACCCGTTCATCTCCGGCGATGCGTTGCGTCAGGCGCTGTTCGATAAGCGGCGGTACGCCCACTACATCACGACCCAGATGTGCTTTGACCCCCAGGCCATTGCCACCTGGACGAAAGGGATCCGGCTCGATGGGATCAAGCTTCCCATCAGGATTGGAATCCCAGGCGTAGTCGATCCGATCAGGCTCGGGACGATCGCGGCGCGGATCGGAGTGGGCACGTCGATAAGGTTTCTGATGAAAAACCGCAACGCGATACTGCGCCTCCTCCGTCCCGGGGCGTACCGCCCGACCAAGCTCGTCAAGTCTCTAAACCAGCTCGATGGCGACCTCGGAATCGTGGGCCTCCACATCTTCACCTTCAATCAAATCGGGCCGACGATGGACTGGCTCGAAAAGATGAGCGGCCGATAGCCGTGGTCCAGTCGATCGACCGCGCCTTTGCTGTGCTCTCTGCCCTGGCCGTGGCCCCGGCCGGGGTCACTGATCTCTCCGCCCGAACCGAGCTTCCCAAGTCGACCGTGGCCCGGCTGCTGGCCACGCTCGAGGGACTTCATGCGGTGGAGCGGGCGGAGGGCGGGCGGTATCGAATCGGTCTCGGTCTCCTCCACCTGGCCGGCGCGGTAGACGCCAGCGCTTCCCTTGCTTCAGCGGTGATCCCGCATCTCATGGGTCTGGCCAACAATCTCGGCGAAGCGGCCGGATTCTCGGTTCCGACCGGGTACTCGGTTCATTATCTCGCCCAGATCGAGTCGCCCAACGCCATCCAGGTCCGCGATTACACGGGCCTCATGGTTCCGATGCACGTTGGACCTTCGGGGCTATGCATGATGTCGCAGTGGCCCAAGGAGGATATTGATCGTTACCTCCGCCGGCCCCTAGAGGCGTACACCGAAACGACGGTCGTCGATCCGTCCAAGATCAGAAAACGGCTGCAAACGATCAGAGCCGACGGCCACTGTTGGGTCTTCGAGGAATTTGCCGCAGGCCTCAACTCAGTGGCGGCCCCTGTGCTCGATGAAGGGGGCCGGGTCGTCGGGGCGATGCATGTCCATGGCCCTTCTTATCGGTTTCCCGGCGAGGATTCCCAGTCGATCGCCGGCCAGGTGATGGAGGCCGCCCGCCGCTTCACGTTCATGGGTCCCGGTCAAAGTAGGAGACGTAAGTGAGCTCAGTTCCCAGTGATAGCGAGATTGCCCGCGACGCCAAGTTGCTCCCGATCGAAGAGGTGGCGGCCACGATCGGCCTCCTGCCCGATGACCTGATTCCTTTCGGCAAGACCAAAGCCAAGGTGCACCTGGACGTCCTCAAGCGCATCGGCTCCAATCCCCGCGGCAAGTACGTCGACGTCACGGCCATCACGCCGACTCCGCTGGGGGAGGGCAAGACCACCACGACGATCGGCTTGGTTCAGGGCCTGGGCCGACTCGGCATGAAGTCGATCGCTTGTGTCCGCCAACCGTCGATGGGACCTACTTTCGGCATCAAGGGCGGAGCCGCCGGGGGCGGCTACAGCCAGATTGTCCCGATGGACGAGTTCAACCTGCATATGACCGGCGACATCCACGCCATCACCGTCGCGCACAACCTGGTGGCGGCGGCGATCGACGCCCGCTGGTATCACGAAACTCGCATGTCGGACGAGGGGCTGCAAAAGGCCGGTCTCGAACGACTCGGGATCGACGTCTTCGACTTGCAGTGGAACCGGGTGCTCGATATCAATGATCGAGCCCTGCGCAACGTCATCGTCGGCCTCGGGGGGCGCGAGGAGGGAAGGCCACGCGAAACCGGATTCGACATCACCGTTGCCTCCGAACTGATGGCGATCCTGGCTCTGGTTGACGGGGCTGACCAAGCCAGTGCTCTCCGCAACCTTCGGGAGCGGGTCGGCCGGGTCGTGTTCGGAAACTCGAAGGAGGGAAAGCCGCTGACTCTGGAGGATCTCAGCGTCGCCGGGGCAGTGACCGTATTGATGAAGGACACGATCCATCCCAACCTCATGCAGACCCTCGAGGGCCAGCCAGCGTTTGTTCACGCTGGTCCGTTTGCCAACATTGCTCACGGCAACTCATCGATCCTCGCCGATCGGGTGGCGCTTCATTCGGGTGACTACGTGGTCACCGAGTCCGGTTTCGGCGCTGACATGGGCATGGAGAAGTTCCTCGACATCAAATGCCGGACGTCGGGGCTGCGCCCTGATTGCGTCGTCTTGGTGGCGACGGTGCGGGCGCTCAAGACCCATGGCGGTGGGCCTCGGGTCGTGCTGGGTCGCCCACTCGACAAGGCTTACACCGAGGAGAACCTTTCCCTTCTGCAGGCGGGGCTCCCGAATCTCCTGGCCCACATCCGGACGGTGAAACGCTTTGGCCTTCCGGTGGTGGTGGCGATCAACTCTTTCCCCACCGACACCTGGGCGGAGACGATCGCCATTCGCGATGCCGCCCTCGAGGCGGGAGCGTCGGCGGCGGTACAGGCGAATCACTGGGCAAATGGTGGGGAAGGGGCACGAGATCTCGCCGAGGCAGTGGTCGCGGCCTGCGAGGAACCGAGCGACTTCTCCTACCTCTATCCGCTCAACATGGGGATCCGCCAGAAGATCGAGATCATCGCCCGCGATGTTTACGGCGCCGGGGGAGTCGAGTACTCCCCGCTGGCAGAGAGTCAGATTGCGGGCTTCGAGAAAGCCGGCTTCGGCTACCTGCCAATTTGCATGGCCAAGACGCACCTCTCCATATCTCATGATCCGGCTTTGAAAGGGGCTCCGAGTGGCTTCATCGTCCCGGTTCGAGAGGTAAGGGCCTCGGTAGGGGCCGGGTTCATCTATCCCCTGCTTGGGGAGATGCGGACGATGCCGGGATTGGGTTCGACGCCGGCATATCAGCGCGTCGACATCGACGAAGCTGGCAACGTCATCGGACTCTTCTGAAGCTTTTCTCCCCCCGTAGGGGGGAGTGGCACGAAGTGCCGAGGGGGGATTCACATCGGCCCTTCGGCCCGCCTTCAGCTCAGCCACCCAGTAGGTGATGGTGCCGTAGACCGCCCCCAGGTCACGGGCGACGTCTTCATTGGTCAACCGAAGCATCGGAAAGCCCTGTCCTTCTATATAGGCAGACCGATCCTCCTCGCCGCGTCCCTCGTGCGATGGATCGTCGATCTCAACAACCAGGCAACGGCGAAAGACGCGAAGTCGACAATCCACGGCCCGAAGGGAACCTGTCTGCGGAATCGAGCGCCACATTGCCCATTTCTAAGGATCTGCCAGACCCGGGCCTCTGACACGGTCATCTCCTGGCGGAGCGTGTGAGCGCGTTCGGCAGCCAATTTGGTGTGTGCGGGCCTTGTCATGCC
>JBOGEW010000276.1:0-1997 GCA_050742075.1 Acidimicrobiia bacterium | reverse complement strand
CCGCGATGTGACACGGTCGTGGCTGCGGGGACAACCCAGTGTCCGTCCTGCGGTCTTCTCTTCGAATCCGAGCCCACTGTCGCGTATGTCGAACTGCCCGACCCAGAGCACCCCCTGACCCCCGATGAGGCGGCCTCAGTCGATGGGATCACTGGCTGGGCCCTCGTGGTCGAGAAGGGGCCCCGGACCGGCATGACCTTCGTGCTCAATCAGGGGACCACCGCGGTCGGACGGCAGCCGGAATCGGAGATACTCCTCGACGACGTCACGGTCTCGCGTCAGCATTGCCAGTTCACCGTCGGCACAAACGAACTCTCCGTTGAGGACCTCGGGTCCACCAATGGGACCTACGTCAACGAAACCAGGGTCGACCAAGCCAACCTCAACCCAGGCGACCAGGTGATCATCGGTCGTTTTCAATTTCTGGTTGCGCGCGGCGATGGCTGAGCGGATGGTCGACGAATCCCTATCGATCGGCGACGTTATCGACCTGCTCCGGGACGACTTTCCCGACGTCTCTGTATCCAAGATCCGCTTTCTCGAGGCGCAGGGCTTAGTTTCGCCGGCTCGCTCGGGCTCGGGATACCGGCAATTCGGCCCCGCCGAGATCAAGCGGCTTCGTTACATCCTCGCTCTCCAGCGCGACCACTTTCTCCCCTTGAAGGTCATCAAATCGAAGCTGACGCTTTGGGACCGGGGCGAGAACGGAGGGATTGGCGACGACGAGGCCATGACTTTCGACCCTGAGGGAGAGCCGGTAGCGGCCGCGGACCTGTTGCGCCGTTCCGGCCTTAGCGCCTCCCAGGTGGCCGACCTCGTCTCCCATGGAGTACTTCCGGCCTCCCAAGGTCCGGACGGGATCTACCCGGGGTGGGCTCTCCCGGCAGCATTGGAATCCCGCCAGCTCCTAGACATGGGCTTTGAGCCCCGCCACCTCCGCCAGGTGCGGCTCGCCGCCGATCGGGGTGTGGAGCTGCTTCGCCAGCTCGTCAGCCCGTTGCTCAACTCGCCTCAGGTCGAGGCGCGGAAGCTGGCCCGAGATGGCCTGGAGAACGGAACGGAGGCCGTGGCGTCCCTTCACCGCATCCTCCTCAGCGCTCGGATTAGGGAGATGGTCGAATGATCTGGCGGCGACCGCGATGGCTGCTGGCGCTGGCGATCGCGGGAGCATTTGCTCTCGCAGTCCCGGCGCAGGCAAGTCCCGGGCGATGGGATCCCCTTCCACCCCGGCCCCGCTGGGTCAACGCCCCGCCGCCAGATGTCAGCGCTCCTTCGTGGATCCTCTTCGATGACCAATCCGATTGGATGATCTCCGCCCACGATCCCGACGGCCGGCGAGCCCCGGCCTCGACCACGAAGATCATGACGGCACTGGTGGCTGCCGAGCACGCCGACTTCGACGAGATGGTGACGATCAGCAACACCGCCCCCGAGGCGGGCGAGTCAGAGATCGGCCTCGTGGCGGGAGAAATGATCAGTGTCGCCAACCTCTTGTCGGCGGTCCTGGTGCGATCGGCTAATGACGCGGCCCTGGCCCTGGCGGAGCATGTTGGGGGGTCGGTGGAGGGATTCGCCACCCTGATGAACGAAAAAGCTGCCGATCTCGACATGACCAACAGTCACTTCCTCAATCCCCATGGGCTCGACGAAGAAGGCCATTACACGACGGCGACGGACGAGCTCAAGATGGCCCAAGCGTTGATGGCCAACCCCCAGCTGGCCTCCATGGTGGCGCTGCGGAGCATGGATTTTCCGACCGCTCCCGACGGCACCTTGCGAGGTGGGTCGGCCACCAACCGTCTGCTTGATTCCTACCCCGGTGCCACCGGGGTGAAGACGGGTTACACCTTCCAGGCCTCGCTGGTTCTGGCCGCGGCCGCAGAACGAGAAGGAAGGCGCCTATTCGCCATCGTGATGGGTTCGGAGGGAAACAACGGGCACTTCGTCGACGCCGACGCCCTACTCGATTACGGGTTCGAGGAGGCTCGCATCCCAAC
>JBOGEW010000275.1:0-4330 GCA_050742075.1 Acidimicrobiia bacterium | reverse complement strand
AAACCGTTCTTGTCCCTCCTGTCTGTCAACGTGGCGCGGTGCTCTGTTTGACATGCGGAAAGCTGGGGCCCGACTTATGCGAACTCTGCCGGGCCAACCTCAATCCCGCCTCGGATCGGCTGCTCGATGACGGGCTCCTCGTCCGTTCGGCCTTCCGTCACGAAGGCCCGGCCCGGGATCTGGTTCATCAATACAAATACCGGGGGAGCGATCGAGCCGGGTGGATGCTGGCCAGGGCACTCGTTCCTCTGATGACGGAAGGACGGCCACTGGTCGCGGTGCCCAGGTCGTCTTGGCGGCACCTGCGACATGGAATCGACCCCGCTCCCGACCTCGTCCGCCGCCTGAGCGTTCTCACGGGATGCGTGGTCGTAGGGGCTCTGGCGGCTCCCGCTCTGGCCCATCGGCAGGCGGGGCGGAAACGGTCGGATCGCCGGGCTGCCATCCTGCGGGTCACCGCTCCACCTCGGCCCGATTCTGTGGTTCTAGTCGACGATGTCCTCACGACCGGACGCACTCTCAGTTCTGCCCGTTTGGCCCTTCGAGCCTCGGGGATACCAGTCGATAGCGCCATTACCGCCACTGCCCGTGGTGACTAGCCTTTTTTTGGAGCCCGGCGTCGGAGAGGGGAGACATGGAAGTCCGAATCCACACCAGAGGCACCACGATTGACGACCGAGTTCGGACGCTGACGATCGAGAAGCTCGGCCACGCGGCCAAAGTTTTCGAAGGCCAGCTCGGAGACCTGGATGTGGAGTTTTCGGAGGCCCACAACCCACGCCTGGCCGCCGAAAAGTACCGAATGGAGGTTACGGCCAAGGCCGCTGGACGTTCGATTCGGGCGGTGAGTTCGGCTCCATCGGCCGAAGCCGCGCTGGACCTGGGAGTGGACCGATTCAACCTCCAGCTCAAGCGTCTCAAGGAAAAACTGATCGGAAAGCACCGCAAACCGGCCCCAAAGGAAACGCCGGAACCGTCCGAAATTGAGAGCAACGAAATTGTTCGTATCAAGCAATTCGTTATGAAGCCGATGACCGTAGAGGAAGCTGCCTTGCAGATGGAGTTACTCGGTCATGACTTCTTTTTCTTTAACAACGACGAATCCCAACGCCAAAGCGTCCTTTACCGCCGCCGTGACGGTCAGCTGGGGTTGATCGAGCCGGCGTGAAAAACCCAACCGTTCTTGTCGTTGATGACGCCCCCATCTTCCAGGCGGGCCTGGCAGCCGCGCTCAAGGGGGAGGGCTTCGATGTAGTGGGCATCGCTTCCGATGCGCTGACCGCCATCTCCGAAGCCCGGCGCCAGCGCCCGACTTTGGTGATTTTGGATGTGCTGATGCCCGGGATCTCCGGCCTCGACGTAGTCGATAAAATCACCGACGCCTCTCCGGAGACGAAGGTGGTGCTTCTGACTTCGAGCGACTCCGAGGAGGACCTTCTCACCGCGATCAAGGCCGGCGCATCCGGCTACATCGTGAAGGACACCCCGTTTCCCAAACTGGTGTCGGCCATGCTCGATGTCGTCAGTGGAGGGGCGGTGGTCTCGCCGGCCCTGGCCGCCCGGCTCTTCGACGTCGTCGCCCACTTGCTCAGAAATCGCGATCTCAACGCGACCCGCCGGCCATCTCTGACCGGGCGCGAGGTCGAAATCCTGCAGTGGATCGCTGACGGGCGCACCTCCCGCGAAATCGGAGAACAGCTCTACATCTCCGAGAACACCGTCAAGAACCATGTCCGCAACATCCTGGACAAGCTCGGCATGCAATCCCGGCATGAAGCGGTGCGTTACGCCGAGCACGCCGGTCTCTTGAACCGCCGCTAGGCCCGTCGCGCGCGGTCGCTGGATTCTCAAAGACCCCAGCCGTCGATAGCATTTCGAGCCAATGTCGATCTTCGGGAAGCTTTTAAAGGCGGGTGAAGGCAAGACTCTCAGGGAATTCGAGCGCCTGGTGGGCGCGGTCAACGCCGAGGAGCCCGCTCTTGCTGCCCTGAGTGACGAGGACCTGGCCGCCCGCACCGTCGATTTTCGGCGTCGCCTCGATGCCGGCGAACCTCTCGACGATCTGCTGGTCGAGGCCTTCGCCACCGTCCGCGAGGCAGCCCAACGTGTGCTCTCTCAGCGCCATTTCGATGTCCAGGTGATCGGGGCAATGGCCCTCCACCGCGGAATGGTGGCGGAAATGAAGACAGGTGAAGGCAAGACCCTCGTCTCGACAATGCCGGCCTACCTCAACGCCCTCGCCGGCAAGGGAGTTCACATCGTCACGGTGAACGATTATCTGGCATCGCGCGACGCCGAGTGGATGGGTGCCATTCATCGTCTTTTGGGGCTCAGCGTGGGCTTGATCCAATCCGGGATGGAGCCGGGTCAGCGTCAGCCTGCCTACGCCGCCGACATCACCTATGGCACGAACAACGAGTTCGGCTTCGACTACCTGCGCGACAACATGGCCTTACGTCCGGGCGATCGAACTCAGCGGGGGCATTCGTACGCCATCGTCGACGAGGTCGACTCGATTCTCATCGATGAAGCTCGAACGCCACTGATCATCAGCGGGCGCCTCTCGGACTCCGCCAAGTGGTATCGCGATTTCGCACGCATCGTGCAGCGACTCCGCCGCGATGAGCATTACGAAGTCGATGAAGCCAAACGACAGGTGCTGACCACCGAGGAGGGCGTCTCCGTCGTCGAGGGGATACTCGGGGTCGAGAACCTCTACGACCACGCCGCAGTCGACTTCGTTCATCACCTCGAGTCGGCGCTCAAGTCCAAAGAATTGTTCCATCGGGACGTCGAGTACCTGGTCGACCAGGGAGAGGTGAAGATCGTCGACGAGTTCACCGGCCGGGTGCTCGAGGGCCGCCGCTACTCCGAGGGTCTGCACCAGGCGATTGAGGCCAAAGAGGGCGTAAAGATCAAGGAGGAAAACCAAACCCTGGCCACGATCACGCTCCAGAACTACTTCCGCCTCTACGAAAAGCTCGCCGGAATGACCGGCACGGCGGAAACGGAGGCGGCCGAACTGGCGCAGATCTACGGATTGGAAGTCCTAGTGATTCCCCCCAACCGCCCGGTTGCTCGATCCGACCACGCCGATCTGGTTTACAAGACCGAGGAAGCCAAATTCGACGCGGTGGTCGACGATGTGGCCGAAAGACACAATGCCCGCCAACCGATCCTCCTCGGGACGGTGTCGATCGAAAAATCGGAGCGGCTCTCCCGCTTGCTCACCAAGCGAGGCATCAACCACGAAGTGCTAAACGCCAAGCATCACGCCCGCGAGGCAGAGATCATCGCTCAGGCTGGCCGTCCAGGGGCGGTGACGGTGGCGACCAACATGGCGGGACGTGGGGTGGACATCATGTTGGGGGGCAACCCCGAGGGTTTGGCCAAGGTCGAGCTAAAGCGCCAACAAGTCGATCCGTCCCAGCCTGACTACGAGGCCAAGGTGGCGGAATCTGCCAAACGATTCGCCAGTGAAATCGCACCCGACAAGCAGACGGTCATCGAGGCTGGCGGCCTCTACGTGGTCGGAACCGAACGCCACGAATCGCGCCGGATCGACAATCAGCTACGCGGTCGTTCGGGCCGCCAGGGCGACCCGGGACAGTCGCGTTTCTTCCTCTCCCTCGGGGATGACCTGATGCGTCGCTTTTCCGGTGATCGGGTTTCGTCGGTCATGGACCGTTTGAAGATCCCCGACGACGTCCCGATCGAAGCCGGAATGGTGAGCAAGGCGATCGAGCGAGCCCAGCGAACGGTGGAAGCGCAGAACTTCGACATTCGCAAGAACGTTCTCAAGTATGACGAGGTAATGAATCGCCAGCGCGAGGTCATCTATGACTGGCGAACTGATCTGCTCGATGCGACGGCAGACGACCTTGTCGAGGAGTGGGTCGATCTGGTGATCGCAGAGACGGTCGAATCGGTCATCTCTCCGGAAATCTCGCCGGCGGATTGGGATTGGGAGCTGCTCAACAAGGAACTCGGGCAGTTCTATCCGGCCGACCTTTCCGAGGAAGATTTCGGTGATCATTCGGTCGAGTCTGTTACCGAACGGGCAATCGAAAACGCCCATAAGGCCTATGCCGAGCGGCTGAGCCGGCTGCCGGCAGAAGCGCGGTCGCAGCTCGAACAACAGGTGGTGCTTTCGGTCATCGACAACAAATGGCGGGAGCACCTCTCCGAAATGGATTACCTGCGTTCTGGGATCGGCCTCCGAGCAATGGGCCAGCGGGATCCGCTGGTCGAGTACCAACGAGAGGGCTATGCGCTCTTTAGCGAGTTGGTCGAATCAGTCAAACGAGACACAGTCCGGTATCTCTTCCAC
>JBOGEW010000274.1:0-13005 GCA_050742075.1 Acidimicrobiia bacterium | reverse complement strand
AGCAGCCGCTCTTGTACGAACGCGCCAGCAAGCGGAGGACTTCCTCCAAGGGGAAAACATCAATGTGCCCAGTCAACGACATTTCGCCAAACCTTCCTTCGCGTCGCAGCACTCTTTTCGAGTGTTCTTCAAGTGGATTCGGCCTTTAGAACCCATTGCTTTAGGAGTTTTCCACTGCTTGACGCATGGCGTCGAGGGGCGGCTCCAAACCGGTCCAAATCCTATATCCGTACCCCGCCTGAGCTACCAGGAGATCCAACCCCTCAACCACCGGGATCCCCAGTTGACGGGCCTTTTCGGCGGCAGGCGTAGGACCGGTGGCGTAAGGCATGTCGAAGAGCCCAGACGCCAGGGCCAGAACACTTTCTGGCAGCTCTTCGCCTTTCATCCCCAGCGGGGTGGAATTCACCACCGTTGCCATGACTACAGGAACACCCCAGTGCACCTCGCCGAGTTCTATGCCCAATCGCCGAGCGAGTGCCGAGCCGTCTCCAAAAGTCCGGGAAGCGATGTAGAGCGTCCTCTTCGTTCCCTCGAGGGCCACAGCTGCTGCCGCGGCCGCACCTCCGGCGCCCAGGATGAGGATCGGCCCCACCGCCGGCAATGACCGCCAGCACTCCCTGATGGCGACGATATCGGTGGAGTAACCGACAACCTCCCCTTCCTCCCGAACCACGGTGTTGACCGAGCCGGCTGCCTGCCCCTCGGGATCGACTCGATCACAAAGTGCGAACGCCAGAGCTTTATGCGGCATCGTTACGTTGAGCCCGTCCAGCCGGCCGGCGCGCACGTCCTCGAAGCTCTCCCGGACGCCGTCGCCGTCCACCTGGCGAGCCTCGTAGTCTCCTTCGATCCCGGCCACGGCGAAGGCCGCCTTGAATATTGCTGGCGACCGAGAGTGAGAGACGGGGTCGCCCACCAGGGCAAGTCTTAGCTTCTTCAGGGAATGATTCCGGCTTGCCGAGACCGTTCGATGTTCGCCAGGTGCTCGTCGAAGGTCTCGGCAAAGGCGTGACCGCCCTCGGGAGTCGAGAGCACGTAGAAGAAGAAGTTGCTCTCGGCAGGGTTGGCGGCCGCTTCGAGCGAGGCTCGTCCGGGAGCACCAATCGGAGTTGGAGGCAAGCCGGGGAACTTATAGAGGTTGTAGGGACTCTCCGATTCGTTGTCGAACAGCGCCGGATCTCGGGTGCCAATGCCGTAGAGAACCGACGCGTCGATTTGCAGGGGCATTCCCTCGGCCAGGCGGTTGTAGATCACACTCGAGACCAGCGGGCGTTCGTCGGCCACCCGCACCTCAGACTCGATCAGCGAGGCGATCGTCATGCCTTGGTACACGTCGAAGCCTAAGTCCGAGAGTCGCGTCCAGTCGACTGAGCTGACCCGCTCTTCCATTGTGTCGGTGAGCACCTGCAGAATCCGGGAGGCGGGTGACTCCCGGAGGAATTCGTAGGTATCGGGAAAGAGCAACCCTTCCCAATCGCTCAAGGCGGGGGCCGCCGGCAGGGTCCGTAGCTCAGTGAGGACACCACCCTGGGAGAGGGCGGTTTCGAAATCGCCGCGGGGTAGGCCCGACGCCTCCACCAGGATGTCGATGATCTCGGTCACGCGCAAGCCCTCGGGGATCGTGACCCGGTAGGCGTCGGCGATCGGCCCTCGCAACAGCAGAGGAAGAACGTCGTCGGTGGAACTGCCAGTGAGGAACCGATAGGTTCCGGCCCGGAGCTGGTTGGCGATGCCTTGATCCCGGACGGTCAACTCGAATTCGTTGGCGCTGTCTATGACCCCTTCGGCGGCGAGCAACGTGGCGATGGCACGGGCGCTGGAGCCAGGAGGGATCGTGACCTCGAGCTCTTGTCCGGGTTCGATCGAAACGACAGAGGATTCCTCAGCGGAGCTTTCGAGCGACCCTCCGACCAGGCGGGCGAGACCGGTAGCCGCAACGACGACGACTAGAGCAGTGATGCCAAGTCCCAAAAGGACCCGCAGCCAGCGTGATTGAAGAAGAGACGACCAGGAATTCATCGTGGAAAACGCGTCATCGGGGACGGTCGAGGAAAGATTGGAGGATAACGGTGGCGGCGACCTTATCGACGTTGCCCCGGCGCGCCCGGCGTCGTACTCCCGCCTCGAGCATTACCTGCTCGGCGGTGTGCGAGCTGAACCGCTCGTCGACCCAACGCACTTCAATGCCGGTGGCCTCTTCTATCTCACCGCCAAATTGACGAGCCGCCTTGGCTGATTGGCCTTCCTCTCCGGCGAGGGTGGTGGGCAAACCGATCACGATCTCGTTGACCCCGTACTCCTCCACCAGTTCCGCGACTCGTGCCGGCGCTTCTCGGCGCGGAACCACCGTCAGTGCATTGGCGGCGATCCGCAGCTCATCGGAAATTGCTACCCCCACCCGCTTGTGGCCGAAATCGAGCCCGAGTACTCGTCCCTTCACCGTTGTGAGAGGGCAGCCTCGGCGGCCTGATGAACCCGGTCGAGAGCCTCTCCGAGGTGCTCTCCATGGGGCCCTCCCGCCTGGGCCAGTGCGGGATCACGGCTTCCCCCGCCCCCCAACAGTCGCGCCCCCGCCCCCACCAGATCGGCCGCAGAAATCCCCTCGCTGACCAGGCCGGCGGTGACCGCCCCGACCAGAGCCCCCTTCCCGTCGGTGCTCGACCCCAGGACCACCACCGCCGAAGCTAGGCGATCACGCACGGACATGGCGAGGAGCCGGAGCTGTTCTGGGGTGAGACCCTCGGACCTGCTGACGACCAAGTGATGGTCGCCGATCTTTACGGCGGAAGAAGCCAGCTCGGTCGCCAGGTGATCGCGATCTCGCTGCCGGAAGGAAGCCAGCTGACTCTCCAGTTCTTCGATTCGTCCGACCAGGGCTCTGACCCGTTCGGGAGCATCGCCCGGAGAAGAACGCAATAGCTGCCCGATGCTGTTGAGACCCCCCCGCCACCCGCTCAGTTGGGTGAAGGCCGCCTCGCCGGTGAGGGCTTCCACCCGCCGGATGTTGGAGCCGATCGACGATTCAGAGGTGACGACCAAGGGCCCGACCTGGCCTGCGGTATGGGTGTGAGTGCCGCCACAGAGCTCAACCGAAAACTGACCGATCTTCACCAGTCGGACGATGTCGCCGTATTTGTCGCCAAAGAAGGCAAGGGCGCCAAGGTCTGTCGCCTCCTGCTTACTGGTGATGGTGGTGGAAACCGCTCCATTCTCGATCAGTCTCTTGTTGGCCAGGCTCTCGATCTCGGCCAATTCCTGGGGAGCGACAGCCGCGAAGTGAGAAAAGTCGAACCGGAGCCTTCCCGCCTCGACGAGCGAGCCGGCTTGATGGGCGTGATCGCCGAGGACGTTTCGCAGAGACCAGTGAAGTACGTGAGTGCCGGTGTGTGACTTGCGGATCTTCTCCCGGCGGGGGCTGTCGATCACGAGGTCGGCATCTTGACCGATGCCGACATAGCCACCCTTGACCCGACCCCGGTGTCCGTGCAGGCCCTGCAAGGCGTGGCGGGTATCGCGGACCTCGACCGAGCCGGTCGGAGTGGTGATGACACCGCTGTCGCCGATTTGGCCCCCCGACTCGGCGTAGAAAGGGGTCACATCCACGAAGACCTCGACCTCCTGGCCCGGCTCGACGCGCTCGGTGAGCTCACCCTCGCGGGTCAATGCCAGGATGCGGCCGCTCCCGACCTCCGACTCGTATCCGATGAAGGTGGTGGGGCCGGTTTCGTCCAGGATCGACCGGTAGAACTCGGCGCTGGCGGCCTCGTCGCCTCCCTTCCAGGCCCGACGAGCGCGCTGACGTTGCAGGTCCATTTCGGCGTCGTATTCCCCACGATCGATCTCGACCCCCCGCTCGGACGCGATCTCGGTGGTCAGCTCGATCGGGAAGCCGTAAGTGTCGTGCAGCCGGAAGGCGGTGGAGCCACTGAGAGACGCCCCCTTCTCAAGGGAGGCGATCTCGGAGTCGAGAAGGGCAACACCAGATTGCAGAGTCCGGCGGAACCGTTCCTCCTCGCGCACCACCACCGACTTGACTAGCTCTTCTTTCGCCACCAGGTCGGGCCACGACGGACCCAGAATCTCGGTGGTCGCCTCGACGAGATGCGGCGTGATCAGGTCCCTGCTCCCCAACTGCCAGGCCCGACGTACCGCGCGCCGCAAGACTCGCCGCAACACGTAGCCACGACCGTCATTGGAAGGAACGACCCCATCGGCAATGAGGGTGGTGATGGTGCGGGCGTGGTCGGCCAGGATGCGAAGCGAAATATCCGTTGCTTCTGAACGCCCATAGGCAACCCCGAGCTTCTCGGCCGCGTCGGCGATGATGAACGCCAGGGCATCGATGTCGAATACCGAGTCGACCTTCTGGAGCACCGCGGCAGTGCGTTCCAGCCCCATTCCGGTATCGATGTTCTTCGCCGGGAGATCACCGATCACGTGGTAGGGCTCGTCTTGGATGTTCTGCATGAAGACCAGGTTCCAGATCTCCACGTAACGGTCCTCGTCTCCTCCGATCGGCCCGCCTTCAGCGCCGTACTCGGGACCCTTGTCGTAGAAGATCTCTGAACACGGTCCACAGGGTCCGGGCACACCCATTTGCCAGAAGTTGTCTTCATCGCCGAGCTGCACCCGGTCGGCAGGAACCCCCACCTGATCAATCCAGATCTGGCGCGCCTCATCATCAGTGTGGTGCACTGTGAACCAGAGCAGCTCGGGGTCGAGCGAGAGCTTCTCCGTGACGAACTCGTAGGCCCAGGCGATGGCGCTTTCTTTGAAGTAGTCGCCAAAGCTGAAATTGCCCAGCATCTCGAAGAAGGAGAGGTGGCGCTGAGTTGTCCCGATGATGTCGATGTCGATCGTCCGGACGCACTTCTGCACCGACACCGCTCGCTTAAACGGCGGGGTCTCCTCTCCCAGGAAGTAGGGCTTGAAGGGGACCATGCCGGCGTTGTTCAGCAGCAGGGTCGGATCGGTGGGAATCAGGGAGGCCGAAGGACGAAAAACGTGATCGCGCGCCACGAAGAAATCGGTGAACGCTTTCCTGATCTGATGCGAGTCCATTGGTTGGCAAGGGTACCGGTTCCCCCCTCCCGGCTATCTCTCCCCCGCGAGCGCAGCGAGTGTTTGGGGGGAGTGGCCCGAAGGGCCGAGGGGGTCCCGCCACTCCCCCCTTCGGGGGGAGAAACAGTCACCGAAGAGGAACGATTTTCTTCACCGCTCCCTCATAGGTGAGGACGTAGAGCTCACCTATCGAATCGACCCCGAAGCTATTTATCTGACCGGCCTCTTCGAAGCGGACCTCGTGGTCGAGAACTTGGCCATCGGCGTAGCGAAACGATCGAACCCACTCACCGCACCAATCGGCATAGAAGTAGTGGCCCGTGATCTCAGGGATTGCCGTCCCTCGGTACACGAAGCCCCCGGTGATGGAGCACCCCTCGTCATGGGTGTACTCGAGCACGGGCAGCGTGAGGTTCTCGGTTACCGGGTCGCAGCCGGGCTGGAAGCAATGGGTGCCCTCCATCCGCAGCCAGCCAAAGTTGTACGGCGCCCCCGACAAGGGCACAACGTCAATTTCCTCGTAATCGGAATGTCCGACGTCAGCGATATAGAGAAGACCTTCATCGATGGTGAAGCGCCAGGGGTTACGAAGCCCTTTCGCCCAGACCTCGGGAGCCCCCACCCCATCTGTGTAGGGATTGTCGGCCGGGATCCCGTAGGGGTCACCCCGGTCCACATCGATCCGGAGAATCGCCGAGAGGAGACGCGAGGGATCCTGGGAATTGACCGATGCCGCTCCGCCTTCACCGAGAGACATCCACAGATATCGATCGGGACCAAAGAGAAGCATCCCTCCGTTGTGGCGGGTCGTGGGCTTGTCAAAGGTGAGCAGGGGGCGTTCGGAAGCAGGGTCGGCGTGACCGGGATCGGCCGTGAGGCCGAACTCTGAGAGTTGGGTCTGCTCGGAACCGAGGCGGTAGTAGTAGACGAAGAAACGGCCATTGACGGCGAAGTCGGGATGGAAGGCCATCCCCAGCAGGCCTTGCTCGATTCCGCTGCTATTCACCCGATCGGATAGATCGAGAAACGGGTCGGCTGAGACCACGCCCACCGCGTCGATGATGGAGATGACCCCGGTGCGCTCGAGCACAAATCGCCGGGGGTCGCCGGGGGGACTGAGGAGAAGGACGGGCTGGACAAGACCATCCGCGACCGTCTCGAGACCGAGGCCTCGTAGTGGCGCCAGCGTCGTGGTGGGGGCAACCGTGGTGGAAGGGGCAGAAGAGGTGGTGGGGGTCGCCGTTGTCGGGATCGCGGTCACGGTCGAGGGGGCCGGTGCAGCTGTGGTAGAGCCGGGGGTGGCCGCGATCGCGCACGCCGCCAACATACTGAGCCCCAGCGGAAGGGCTCGGCGGACGCTCATGGCCTTTCTTTCTTCATGACCCGGTCGGCCTCCTCCAACCTGGCGGCAAGCTCTTGCTCTCCCCCCGCCTCTCCCGGCCGGTAAAGGATCTGGGGATCGGAGCCTTCCGGCCAGTAGCGCTGCTCAACCACCCCACCCGGGTGGTCATGCGGATAGCGATATCCCTTGCCACCGCTCGAGCGGAGATGAAGCGGCACCCGCGGCGAGTTGGTGGTCGCCACTGCTTCGGTGGCAGCACTGATGGCGCGGGCGACCGAGTTCGATTTGGGTGCGGTCGCCAGGTAGAGGCAGGCTTCCGTGAGGTTGTAGGTTGCCTCGGGAAGACCGACGTGGGAGAGGGCGCCGGCGGCCGCCACCGCGATTTGGAGTGCCACCGGGTCAGCCAACCCAACGTCTTCTGAGGCGAAGACAATCATCCGGCGGGCGATGAATTCGGGATCCTCCCCGCCTCCGATCATCAGATGAAGCCAGAAGAGAGCGGCATCGGGATCGGACCCCCGCATGCTCTTGATGAACGCGGAGATGACGTCGTAATGCTGATCGCCGGTCTTGTCGTAGCGAATGATCCGTCGTTGCAAAGCTTCTTCGACATCCTCTTTCGCGATCGCGGTCGCCCCCCTTGCCTGAGCCAACGTGGCTGCCACTTCGAGACTGTTCAGAGCGAGGCGAGCATCGCCGCCGGTGTGCTGGGCCAAGTCGGCTCGAACCTCCGGGTCGATGCCCATTCGCCAATCGCCGATACCCCGGGCGGTATCGGATAAGGCGCGGTCGATTAGTGCTTCGATATCAGAGGGACGAAGCGGCTCGAGACGGAAAATCGTCGACCTCGAGATCAACGGGGAATTGACCTCAAAGAAGGGGTTTTCGGTGGTGGCGCCAACGAGGATCACTACCCCGTCCTCAACCCCGGGCAGGAGCGAGTCCTGCTGGCCTTTGTTGAAGCGGTGAATCTCGTCGAGGAAAAGGACCGTTCTGCGTTCGTCCGTTTCCAGCCGCTGACGGGCGCGCCCCAGTATTTCGCGTACGTCCTTGACGCCGGCCGAGGTGGCCGACAAGGTCTCGAAAGTAGCGTCGGTGTGGTCGGCCACCAGGCGGGCCAGTGTGGTCTTGCCAGTCCCCGGCGGTCCCCAGAGGATCATTGACACCGGCCGTCCGCCCTCGATCATGCGACGAAAGGCGGCGCCCGGTTTCAGCAAGCCCGGCTGACCTACGACTTCGTCCAGGCTTCCCGGTCTCATCCGGGTCGCGAGCTGGGCCATCGAGGCGATGGTCTGGTTTGCCCGGGCTGCGAAGAGGTCCTCCACCGACGGCACTCTACGTGTCGGGTCGCTCCTCGATCAGTTCGATTCCCAGGTCCCGGAGCTGAGTTGCTTCCACCGGAGCGGGGCTCTGGGTCATGGGGTCGAGCCCGGACTGAGTCTTGGGAAACGGGATCACCTCGCGGATGTTGGGTTCTTCCTGCAGAACCATCACCAGTCGATCGATTCCCACCGCGAACCCACCGTGGGGTGGGGTCCCAAAGCGAAGCGCCCTGAGGAACCAGCCGAAACGGCTCTCCTGCTCGGCCGGCGAGATTCCCAGGAGGTCGAAGACCTCTCGCTGGACATCTGGGTTGTGAATACGGATCGAACCTGAGCCGAGTTCGATGCCGTTGACCACCACGTCATAGGCACGGGCGATCGCATCGAGCGGTTTGGTCCGCATCACTTCGACGTCTTGGGGCGAGGTAAACGGATGGTGGAGAAAGGTCAGCCCACCTTCGCCTTCCTCGAACATGGGAAAGTCCGTTACCCAGCAAAACGAGAGCTCGTGGTGTCCGTCGGGGCGGCCGAGACGGAGTCGAAGTTGACCGAGAACCGACACAGCAGTCAACCAATCTCCGGCAACGACGAGGATCACATCGCCCGGCTGCGCTCGCATGCTCGAGATCAGGTCCTTGGTCTCGACCTCACTGAGGAACTTGGCCACCGGTGAGCGGATCAACCCGGCCTCTTCGACGACTCCCCACACGAGCCCGCCCGCTCCAAGGGACTTCGCCTCTTCTGTGAGCGTGTCGGCCGCGGAGCGGGAGAACTCCCTTGCGCCGGCGTTGATGCCTTTAACGACGCCGCCTGAATCGAGCACGGTGGAGAAGCCACGGAAGCCGGTCGACGCAAACACGTCTCCGACGTCGACGATCTCGAGGTCAAAACGCAAATCGGGCTTGTCGACCCCGAAGCGATTCATCGACTCGTGCCAAGTCAGCCGGGGGAAGGGCAGCGCCGGTCGTTCCCCGCGTAGGCCCTCTACCACCGCTGCGAGGGCGGCCTCCACGGTCGATTGCACGGCCGCCTCGTCCCAGAAGGCTCCCTCCAGGTCGAGTTGGGTGAACTCGACCTGTCTATCAGCCCTGGTGTCCTCGTCGCGGTAGCAGCGGGCAATCTGGAAGTAGCGCTCCACGCCTGCCACCATCAGCAACTGCTTGAAGAGCTGGGGCGACTGGGGCAGGGCATAGAACGTTCCTGGGCGAAGCCGTGACGGCACGAGCATGTCGCGTGCGCCCTCAGGCGTCGAACGAACGAGCGTTGGGGTTTCGATTTCGAGGAAACCGAGTCCTTCGAGCTCGCGGCGAATCGCGGCAATGGCGACCGATCGCGCCCGCAGGTTGGCGGCCATTCGCGGCCGGCGCAGGTCGAGATACCGGTACTCGAGCCGCGTGCGCTCGTCGAGATCAGTGCGATCATCGAGCATGAAAGGCAGCGTGTCGGCGGGGCTCAAGACCTCGATGGCTTGAGCCGCCACTTCGACCGCCCCGGTGGCCAGGTCGGGGTTGACGGTACCCTCGGGGCGCGGACGCACCGCTCCTTCGACCCGGATGCAGAACTCCATCCGCAACTCCCCGACGACGCCGAGCGATTCGGGGTCGGCCACGATTTGCACCAGTCCCGACGCATCGCGGAGATCGATGAACGTCACTCCCCCGTGGTCGCGCCGGCGGGCGATCCAGCCAGCCAAGACCACGTTCTGCCCACTGAGATCCGCGCAAGCGAGGGCGTGATGAGTGCGAAACTTCATGTGCTCCTCATCCTGGAAACCCCCTCGACAACCTCGGCGGTTGCGACAAACTCCTGGCTTTGTCGGGCCAGGTTGCGAACGAGAACTTCCCCCTTGGCCCGCTCATCCGGCCCTGCCAGAACGACGATTTCGATCCCGCTGCGGTCGGCGTATTTCAGCTGCTGGGCAAGCTTGCGAGGCTCGAGCGACGACTCGGTATTGATGCCGTTCCTTCTGAGATCGGCGGCGATTTGCAGTGCAGTGACCAGACCTTCCTCGTCGATCAAGGCCACCAACGCCGCCACCGGGCTCTTCGCCGCGGGCAGGATTTCGGCAACCCGGAGCTGCCAGAAGAGCCGGGAGAGACCGATCGAGATCCCAACCCCGGGCAGCCTCGAACTCGTGTAGTGCCCGGCAAGGTCGTCATACCGGCCCCCCGAGCAAATGCTGCCGAGTTCGGGGTGGGCGACGAGGGTGGTTTCGTAAACGGTCCCGGTGTAGTAGTCGAGGCCACGGGCGATCCCCAGATCGAGCCCGAAGCGATGGGAAGGCACTCCCAGTTGGGAAAGGAGTTGCAATACCTCCGATACCTCTCCGATGCCTTGATCGAGGCTGGGCTCGATTCCTTCCAACTCCTCGAGCAGCGCCTTGGCCCCGTCTCCGGTAACCACCCCGCGGCCGGCGAGATCCACCAGTCGCCGGGCAACGGCTTCTTCCGTACCCTCCTCCCGTAACGAGGCGATCACTTCGTCGGGTCCGCGGCGGGAAAGCTTGTCGAGCGCACGCATCATCCCGTCGTCCGAGTCCATTCCCAGGCTGGTCATGAGCCCTGCCAGGAGGCGCCGGTTGCTTATCCCGATGACGAACTCGCCGATTCCCAGATCGGCGAACACGGCATTGATCACGGCCGGAATCTCGGCGTCGTAGCGAAGGCTGAGGTGGTCCCGGCCCACGACGTCGATGTCGCATTGGAAGAACTCCCGGAACCTTCCTTGTTGGGGACGCTCCCCGCGGAAGACCGGTTGCATCTGGTAGCGGCGGAACGGAAAGGTGAGGTCGTTGGCGTGTTCAGCCACGTAACGGGCCAGGGGCACCGTCAGGTCGAAGCGCAGTGCCAGCTCGGGCTCCTCCCCTTGCTCGGCCGCTCCACTCGATTGCGCCATGTACACCTGTCGCTCGGTTTCGCCCCCGGTTTTGCGCAGCAGCAATTCGGCCAGCTCCATGGTGGGAGTGGCGATGGGCAAGAAGCCGTAGCTCTCGAAACCTTTCCTGATGACGTCGAGCATGCCCTGGAAAGCGGCCTGATCGAGGGGCAATAGCTCAAGCACCCCTGGCATGGTTCGGGGTCGAACGGGCCTGGGTGAAGAACCGGTCATCATTGGTCGTGCAGGGACGGATCCTGCTCTTCCAGCGGCAGCAGCTCAAGCACTGCCCCATCCTCCGGCGGCATGGTTGGGAGTCGAACGGGCCTGGGTAAAGAACCGGTCATCATTGGTCGTGCAGGGACGGATCCTGCTCTTCCAGCGGCAGCAGCTCAAGCACTGCCCCATCCTCTGGCGGCATGATTGGGGGTCGAATGGGCGTGGGTGAAGAACTGGTCACGATCGGTGGGGTCAGGGTACTTAGATGCCCTGGAGGAACGGGTTGTGCCGTCGTTCGGCTCCGATCGTTGTCTGCGGACCGTGCCCGGGCAGGACCTGAGTCTCGTCGGGGAGGTCAAGAACCCGACTCTTCATCGATGAGAGCAGCGTCTCCCAATCGCCCCCCGGAAGGTCGGTGCGACCCACCGAGCGGGCGAAGAGCTGGTCGCCAGAAAACAGGGTCTCCTGAGCTTCGAGGTAGAAGCAGCAATGCCCGGGCGTGTGTCCCGGCGTGTGGCGCACCTCAAATTCGAACTCGGCCAGATCGAGCCGGGAGCCATCGGCCAGGTCGGTTCTCACCTCGGGTGGTGCCCAATCTCCCGGTGGGCTCGCCCCGAAAAGCCCTTGCAACTGGCGGGCCGGTTCGAGGGTGAGGTAGTCGTCATCGGGATGCACATGCACGGCCGCCCCGGTGCGACGCTGGAAGGGGCCGGCCCCTCCCATGTGGTCGACGTGGCCGTGGGTGAGGAGAAGGGCCACCGGGGTCAGATCATGATCATTGAGCAGCCGGCCGAGGACCTCGTCGCCGGGAGGGGCGTCGATCACGACCGCCGATCCACCTTTCTCTCGAGCGACGACGTAGGTGTTGGTCTGAGCGACCCAGAGTGGCTGGGAGAGGATCAGCACGTCGAAGAACTAGGCATCAGGCTCGGTGACCAGGCGGTAGGAGGCGAAAACTCCGTCGACCCCTTTCAGATCGGCGAGGAGCCGGGGCAAGGCACCAGGATCGGATAACTCGACCTCGTAACGAAGGATGGCAACCCGGTCCCGGCCGGTGACCGACGACGAAGCGGTGATGTTCCCGCCGAGGTCGGAGATCGCAGCCGTGACATCGCGCAAGAGGCGAGTGCGATCGAGGGCTTCGACCTGGATCCAAACTGCGAAGGTTCCTACCCGGTCTGGTGGCCAGGACACCTCCACCAGACGACTGTCGTTGAGATCGGCGATATTGGTGCAGGCGGCTTGATGAACAGAGACGCCCCGGCCGACGGTGATAAAACCCACGATCGGATCGCCGGGCACCGGCGCACAACAGCGGGCAATGTGGACGAGCATGTCCTCCATCCCCTCGACGATGATGCTCGGCCCCGGCGCCGACGACCGCTTCCGGGGCCGGGGCGGAGCCAGCAGGTCTTCGGGCTCCTCGTCGGGACGGACCAGGCGAATCAAGCGATTCAGGACGGTGGTTGGCATGATCGACCCCTCCCCGATGGCGATCAGCAAGCCCTCGAGGTCGGTCTTTCCCAGGTCGGTAGCGATCTCGGACAAGAACTCGTCGCGGACGCTGGCGGTGAGGCCCAGCCCCTCCTTGCGAAGGGCGGCGCCCAGTAATTCCTTGCCCTCGTTGAGAGTCTGCTCTCGTCTCTCGCGGGAGAAGAACGCTTTGATCTTCGACTTCGCCCGCGGTGTCCTGACGGAATTGAGCCAGTCGAGACTGGGCCCGGCGTCGACCGCCTTGGACAGAATCACCTCGACGATGTCGCCCGACTCGAGCTTGGTCGAGAGCGGAAGGAGGCGACCATTGATCCTCACTCCCACGCAGCGGTTCCCCACTTCGGTGTGAACGGCATAGGCGAAGTCGATTGCCGTAGCCGACCGCGGCAGGACCTTCACGTCGCCCGCGGGGGTGAGAACGAAGACTTCGTCGCGATAGAAGTCGAGCTTGAGATTGGCGAGGAACTCCTCGGGATCCTCGGTTTCGAGCAGTGTCCGAATATCGCCTACCCAGGGAGCGTCACTCGCTGACGCGCCCTCCTTGTATCGCCAGTGAGCAGCGATTCCCGACTCCGCCAGCCGGTCCATCTCTTCGGTCCGGATCTGAATCTCGAGCGGTTTGCCGTCAGGCCCGATCACGGTCGTATGAAGGCTCTGGTAGAGGTTGATCTTGGGCATGGCGATGAAGTC
>JBOGEW010000273.1:0-14382 GCA_050742075.1 Acidimicrobiia bacterium | reverse complement strand
TCGGCGGCTTTCTCGACCAGGAAGCGAATCCGATCCCGCTCGTGCGGTGGCGCTACTGCGATCTCGAGGTCGATCGGCGGGCTTAGGGCCCTTTCCCCGCCGCGGACCACACGATTCGAGATGAGCGCACCCGAGCCGACAGTTCCGATTCCGTCGGTGTAGGTGACGGGAGAACCCCGGCTCAGTCGCAGTGCCTTGAACAAATGATTGATTTGGGGCGGGGAAAGATTGATCCCCTCACCGCTCCAAGGGGGTTCGAGAAATAGGTGAGGGGTGTGAGGCACCTATCGGCGGCGGCGACGGCTGGGCTGCTGCGGCGACTCGCCCCGCAAATTGGCAAAGGCCCGCAGTGTCTCCTCCTCTTCGATCGAGAGGTTGGTCGGCACCTCGACGTCGGTGTGGACGAGGAGATCGCCTCGGCCCCGCCGACCGAGGTGAGCGGTTCCGAGTCCGGGGAGGCGAAAGACCGTCCCCGGCTGGGTGCCCGGAGGCACCTCCAGCTTCTCGGACCCTCCCTCGAGAAGTGGCACGTCGACCTTGAGCCCGAGGGCGGCCTCGGCGATCCCCACCTGAAGCGGGTACAAGAGGTCATCACCCTGTCGCTCGAAATCGGGGTGAGGACGGGTGCGAACTTCGACATGAAGATCCCCCGGGCTTCCCCGTCGGCCGGCGGACTCTCCCCTCCCGGTTAATCGGAGCCTCGTTCCGCTGGGCACGCCGGCTGGGATCTCCACCCGCACGCTGCGTTGCCCGGCGACTGCCCCCAATCCGCGGCAATTACGACAAGGATCGGTGACGACGGTTCCCTGACCACTACACGTAGAACACGGGGCCACGCTCATCATCGTTCCGAGCAGCCCCCTCCGGGCGACACGGACGCTTCCGGCCCCGCCACAGGTGGGACAGGTGATCGCCGATGTCCCCGGGGCCGAGCCCTGGCCCCCGCACAGCTCGCAGGAGACGTGGGCATTGAAGCGCACCTCGGTCTCGCCGCCGAAGGCGGCGACGAGCAAATCTACGTCCACCGCCACGAGGACGTCTCGACCTCTCATCGCTCGCGGTCCCGACCCAAAGAACCCCCCGTCACCAAAGACTGACCGAATGAGATCGTCGAGACCTCCCATACCAGCGAAGAGATCGGTGAGGTCGATGGTCTCTCCGCGGTCGTAAGCACTGCGGCGCCCGGGGTCACTCAAAACCTCATAGGCCTCCGCAACTCGACGGAAACGGGCCTCTGCAGCCGGATCACTCGGATTGGCATCAGGATGAGAATCCCGGGCGAGCCGCCGGAAGGCACGCTTTATGTCCTCGGTCGAGGTGTCGCGGGAAACGCCGAGGTCGGCGTAATAGTCACGGGCCATCTGTCGCATAGGTTACGGCTCGACCTCGTGAATCCCGACGAGCCTCAGGTTCCGATGCGATCTTCCAAGCCCCGTCCAACCTTCTCGACGGCGGAAATCGCTGTCCGGTAGTCCATCCGCATCGGTCCGATCACGCCCACCGAGCCTTCCGAGCCTCCTGCCTCGTACCGAGTGGAGACCACGGCCAGGTCGATGCCCGCGGCCACCGGCAATTCCCCCCCGATTCGGATCGAGACCCCCGAGGCATTGACGAGGAGGCTCAAAAGCTCGGCTTCTCGTTCGAGCACTTCGAGCACGCGATGGACCGCTCCCAAGCTCGGCCAGGCCTCAGCCATCTGCCGGGTCCCGCCGACATAGACCTCACCGGGAGAGGCGGCGCTCTGCCGGAGCACTTGCAGGAGGGCTTGGCCGATCTCCCGGACCCGATCCGGCTGATCGGAGAAAAGTTCGATCGGATCGGGTCCCCGACCAAGTTCGCAGCCGATCAGATTGCGAGCGGCGATCTGCTCGACTTTCACCGCATCGTCGACTTCGACCGGCTGATCGAGGCGGAGCTGGTGCTGGATCACGCGTCCCCGATCGGTCACGATCACCGCCATCAGGCTCTGGGTGGTGAGTGTCACCAGGTGCAGGCCGCGAACCACCTCGCTCGAGGGCCCCGGCGAAACCACCACTGATGGATAGTGGGTGACCTCGGCCAGAAGCTGCGAGGTCGCTTTGAAGAGATTGGAAAGCTCGAGCTGCACCGTCGAGAAGAACCCGGCAATTCGGGCCTGGTCGGAGCTCGCCAGCCGACCCCGGCCGATGTGGTCGACGTAATACCGATACGCACGGGGGGTGGGGATGCGGCCGGCCGAGGTGTGCGGTTGCACGACGAACCCATCTCGTTCGAGGGCGGCGAGGTCGTTACGGATGGTCGCGGCCGAAACACCGATGGCCGTCTCGGCCAAGATGGCGCGGGAGCTAACCGGTTCCCCGGTTTTGATATGTGCTTCCACTAACGCCCGGAGCACGTCGGAGCGGCGCTCCTCCAGCATCTGAGCCCGATTTTAGCCGTCCGCCGGGAGGCGTGTTAGCAATCGGGTCGTGAGAGTGCTAACACCGCCCTCGCCGCGGCGTCGGTGAGCAAGGGTTTCCGAACTACCAGGCGGTCCCGATCGGAGGCGATGACTCCCGCCTCCCGAAGGCGCTTTCCCTCCTCCGACGACAGCAGGGCATCGCCGCCATCGCCGCACACGGCTCCCGCCGCTCGTCGCAAGCCGAGAAAGAGGCGCTCGAGCTCCCGATCCCAGCCCGAGACCCGCTCGTAGCCGGCGATCGGGCTTACCGATCCTTCGATCGATTCGAGGTAGGTGTCGAGGTGCCGAAAGTTGTGGGAGCGGACTCCGTCGCGAAAACGGTGGGCCGCCAGGCCAAAGCCGAGATAGTCCGCCTGCGCCCAAACCGCCAGGTTGTAGCGAACGGCGTGCCCGGGTCTTGCCCAGTTGGAAACCTCGTATCGCACCAGCCCCGCCGCGGTGGCCAAAGCGTTCGCCGCCTCCCACTGGTCGGCCTGGAGATCGGGATCGGGGGCAGGGCCGCCCGCCGCCACCTGCCGATAGAGGTCGGTGCCCGGTTCGACCGTCAGGCCGTAACAACTCAAGTGATCGAGACCGAGGGCGACAGCCTGATCGACGCTGCTGATCCAATTTGGCAAACCCTCACTCGGGGATCCGTAGATCAGATCGAGGTTCACCGATGGAAAGCCGGCCGCCCGGGCGGTTGCCACCGCCTCCTCGATCTGATGGGGACGGTGGCGCCGGCCCAGGGCGATGAGGGTTCTCTGCTCGAAACTCTGGGCTCCGAACGAGACCCGGGTGAAGCCGGCCTCACGGAGAGCGAATGCCTTCGCCGCAGTCCAATCCTCGGGGTTCGCCTCAAGCGATATCTCGGCGCCGGCATTGATTCCGAATTGCTGCCCGAGCCTCAGAAGAATTTGCCCCAACCGGGAAGGTTCGATCAGGGAGGGCGTCCCTCCTCCGAAGTAAACCGAATCGAGCGCCTTCCATACTGGCTCGGTGTTGATCTCCGCTTCCAGTGCTTCCAGGTATCGGCCAGCCTCGGCGTCGCGTCCAGTGACGACCGCGAAATCGCAATAAGGACAGAGACGCGAGCAGAAGGGGATGTGGACGTACGCTGACGCCCAACCCCCGGCGCGGTCGGCCAGTTCCGCTGAGTCCGGCCGATCAATCGACATCGACCCGAAGAGCGGCCACGAAGGCTTCCTGGGGAACCTCGACCGAGCCCACCATCTTCATCCGCTTCTTCCCCTCCTTCTGGCGCTCGAGGAGCTTGCGCTTGCGAGTGATGTCGCCGCCGTAACACTTGGCGAGGACGTCCTTTCGCCGAGCCTTGACGGTTTCGCGGGCGATGATCCGGCCGCCGATCGCAGCCTGGATGGGGATGTCGAAGAGCTGGCGCGGGATCAACTCCCGCAAACGTTCGGTCATCAGCTTTCCGTAGGCCGCAGCCTTGTCGCGATGAACGATCGAAGAGAAGGCGTCGACAGGGACGGAGTTGAGGAGCACATCGACCTTGACCAGATCCGATGGCCGGTAACTGCTCGGCTCATAGTCGAGAGAGGCGTAACCCTTGGTGCGCGACTTCAGAAGATCGAAGAAGTCGAAGACCACCTCGCTGAGCGGCACTTGGTACGTCAGCTCGACTCGCTCGGGCGAGAGATAGTGCATGCCGCCCTCGAGACCGCGGCGACTCTGAATGAGCTCCATGACCGGGCCAATGAACTCGGTCGGAGTGATAATCATCGCCTGCACATACGGCTCGTCGATTGCGGTCCGAGCGTCGGGCTCGGGCAAGTCCTGGGGCGATCGAATCTCGCGCAGGTCGCCATTAGTCAGGTGCACGCGGAACGCGACCGAAGGAGCGGTCGCCACCAGATCGAGCCCGTACTCGCGCTCGAGCCGTTCGCGGACGATTTCCATATGGAGGAGGCCGAGGAAGCCGAGCCGGAAGCCGAAGCCCAGCGCCCTACTCGTCTCCGGCTCGTATTGAAGCGAAGCGTCGCTAAGCGTGAGCTTGTCCAGCGCTTCCCGTAGTCGTTCGAAGTCATCTCCGTCGGTCGGAAAGAGACCAGAAAAGACCATGGGCTTGGGCTCCGCATATCCCGGCAATGGCTGGGCGGCCGAGCGACGGGCGTGGGTGACAGTGTCGCCGACTTTGATCCGCCCGATTTCTTTTACCCCCGTTATCAGGTAGCCGACCTCGCCAGGCCCCAGCTCCTGCACCGGCATGGCCTTGGGAGTGACGACTCCCACCTCGTCGGCAATGTGCGACTCGCTGGTGGCCATAAAGCGGATGTGATCGCCCGTCAGCAGCGAACCGTCGACCACCCTCACATAGCAAACAACTCCGCGATAGGAGTCGTAATAGCTGTCGAATACGAGAGCCCGCAAGGGCCCCTCGACGTCGCCGGCGGGCGGGGGAACCAGACGGACGATCTCGTCGAGCAAGGTCGCCACACCTTCTCCAGTCTTGGCGGAAAGGGCCAGCACCTCGGAGGTGGAACCGCCGAGAATCCCCACCAGTTCCTGGGTGACTCTGACCGGATCTGCCGCGGGGAGATCGATCTTGTTGAGGGCAGGAATGACCTCGAGCCCGGCATTGACCGCCAGGTAGGCGTTGGCCAGAGTTTGGGCCTGGACACCCTGGACGGCGTCGGCCAGGAGCAGCGCCCCTTCGCAAGCGGCGAGGGAGCGAGAGACTTCATACGAGAAATCAACATGGCCCGGCGTGTCGATGAGGTTGATGACGTAGTCGCGACCATCACCGCTGCGATGGTTCAAGCGGACGGCTTGTGCCTTGATCGTGATGCCCCGTTCGCGCTCGAGGTCCATCGAATCGAGCACTTGTTCGCGCATTTCCCGGGCCGAGATTGCCCCTGTTTGCTCGAGCAGCCGGTCGGCCAGGGTCGACTTGCCATGGTCGATGTGGGCGATGATGCAGAAGTTGCGGATTCGGGACTGGTCGACCATCTGGGGGCAGGTTATGAGCCATCTGCGAACCCAGGGTTGCTAGCCCCCGAAACCGACGGCTGTGGCCGCAGAATGGTGACGACGGAGTCGGAGCTACCCTTGTCCATTCATGGCCAACATCAAATCCCAAGTCAAACGAAATCGTCAGAACGTGGTACGCGAGGCGCGTAACAAGTCAGCCAAGTCGGAGCTGCGGACGCGCGTAAAGGCGGTCCGATCTGCCGTCGCCGGCAACGAGGATGCCACCGAAGCGCTCCGCATCGCCCAGAAAGAGATCGACCAGGCGGTGAGCAAGGGTCGGGTCCATCCCCGCACCGCCGCTCGGCGCAAATCCCGCCTCGCCAAATCAGTCAACAAGAGCTCTCGATAACTCGGAGGGGTTCTGCGGGCTGTAACCGTCGATTTCGGGGGCTAGCAACCCAGGGTTCGCATCATCCCCGGCCCCCATACCACCGGCTGAAGGCGACGGTTAGTCGTTCCAATGTCACCCGGTGCACCTCTTCAGGCTGGGTCTTCATCACCCGATCCGCTCGGACCAACGCCTCGAGGGCCTTCTGAAAAGATGAGTCCTTGATCCGACCCCGGTCCCGCCAGAGCCGCGAGGCCCGGCGGTCATCGGAACGAGCCCCAATAGCAGCGCGAAACGCTTCCTCGGTTTCCGACGACGAGGCCAGCGCCCGGCGCCTGAGGTCGGACTCGAGGGCGGCTAGAAGCACCAGGGGATGTCCGTGAGTAAGGAAGTCGGCCAGGCGCCGCAATGCATCACCTGCCTTCCCCGCGCTCACTGAATCGAGATAATGCACCAGAGGCTCGTCCGGACGGTTGCGGAACCGATCGAGGACGGCCTGGGCGGTGATCTTGCCTTGATGCTCAACGAGCTGATCGAGAGCTTGTCCCAAGCCGGCGGTGTCGGCGCCGAAGCGCTGCAGTAGGGCAGCCTGTGCTTCCGGCTCGACATTCATCGCCCGGTCGGCCAGCTCGGTCCGAAGCCATTCCCCCGCCTGCCGCTCCCACATCTTCCGGACGGTCACCACCTCCCCGGCGGCCTTCACGACCTTCGAGACCGCGGCCGGCAGGGTCCCAAAGCAGACCAGAACTACTGCCACATCATCGGCTTGCTCGAGCAACTCGGCGGTGAGCTTCGACTCGACGGGATTGAGGTTCTGGGAGTCGAGCAGTAGCAAACCAGACAGGTCGCCGAAGAGCGATCCCGACTGAAGCAGAGGGATCATTGCCTCTAGTTCCCCGCGCATTGGCCCCGCCGATTCATCCCCGCCACCCTTGGCAGGCACATCAATCCGAACAACGTCAGCGGTGACTCCAGATTTGGTCAGAAACTCATTGGCCCGATCGAGCATGTCCTGGCGTTCTCCAGGACCGGAGTTGCTTTGCCCGATCACGGCCAGCAGGTGCTTCATGGGTACGGCAACCGATCGAAAAGGCGAGCCAAATCGCATGCAGCCTTAACGTCGTGGACGCGGATCATGTCAGCCTGATATTCGAGGGCCAGGGTGACAAAAGCCATAACGCGATTGAGCTCTCTCTTGCGGGGGATCGGAATCAACACCGGGCGATTCAACTCGCGCAGAAAGGCGCTCTCGCGAATGACCTCAAGCTGGAGACGGGTGTATGCCTCATAGTCGCCCCGGTAGTTGAGCGCGATTCCCGGGTCGATGATCACGTCGATTAACCCGGCGGCTTCCAGGCCACGAAGGCGTTCGCGAAACAGCTCAGCCGTCCGGCGGGCTTTTTCGGCCCCGGTGTCAATAACGCCGACGTCATGAGGGTTCCGACCCTCGACGTACACGACCACCGCGGCTGCCGACGACCTCGCCACCGCTGCCACCATCGCAGGATCTTTCAATCCCCCAGTGTCGTTGACGATCGTTGCCCCGGCGGCCAAACATTCCCAGGCGACCTCCGGCTTCCAGGTGTCGATCGAAACCACGAAACCGTCGCCGGCCAAAGCGGTCACCGCTGGAATCAACCGGGCCAGCTCTTCCTCAGAAGAGATTGTGGGATTGTCGTAGTGCGACGACTGACCTCCAAGGTCGATCACCGAGGCACCCCAATCTCGATAGCGATGCGCCATCGCCCGGGCGTCGTCGAGATTCGCGGCCACCGTGTGCAGGTTGCGCGATTCCGGAGACAGATTGATGACGGCCATGACATGGGTGACCCCGCCGAAGCGGAGGATCTCGAATGCTCTCAAGGTCCGATCAACAACTCTCCGTTGAACTCGGTCACTCCCTCCGGAAGTCGAAGAACGAGCGTCTCCGATCTCGTTTCGCCCGGGGGCACCAACCCGATCTGAACGGGGATGAGGACCCCGCCCACTTCCAAACTGACGGTCCCTCGCCAGGGATCCGCACCTCGATTCTCGATGGGTACCGTGATCTCCAACCGATTCGGTCCTGCCTCCCGCATCGAAAGATCGGTGCGGAGGTTCGCGCAAACCGGATCTGTTCCAGCCTCGACCAACCTTGAACCGGTGAGGAGGATCGTTTCGTCGTCGCCAAATCTCACCTCGAAGGGTTGGGCAATTGCCTCCTGACAGCTAACGACGTGAGTCAGGCCACGCAAGGAAGCCAAAACCACAGGGATCAAGAACACTCCAAGCAGAATCACCGAAGCGAGACGAATTCGAAGCAGAGGGGGCACGACCGGGCGATGGTAAGGCCGTCCGTACACTCCGCCCGTGGTTCCGAGATGACCTTCGCCCGCGCTCGCTCGATTCTTCTCCTGACAGGTCTAATTCTGATCCTGCTCGTGGGATTGGTGGCAATCTCTCGCGGGGTCGATCTTGTCGAAGTCATAGCGACCCTTCTCTTCATCCCGGTTTTCGCAGGATTCCTGTTTGGAGGAATCCGAGGCGGCTTCGCCCTGGCGGTGGCGGCTGCGGTGGCGTATGTGCTGTTGCGGATCCCATCACTGCAGCTCGTAGGCCTGACGCCCCTGGCGGGCCAAATCGCGGCTCGGGTCATCGGATACCTCGGCTTCGGGCTCGGCGGGGGGTGGGCGGGACAGCAGATCAAGACCGCCCTGGACAAGTTCGAGTTGCACGACGACATCGACGACGAAACCGGAGTCGGAAATGCGCGGTCGATGATCGAAATGACCGACACCGAGAAAGCACGAGCAGATCGATATCAGAAGGTCTTCTCGGTTGTCTTGGCCGACGTTTCCGCACCGACGTGGCTATCGCAGCCGATGCGCAAGCAAAAGACTCTCCTCCGGGACCTCGGACAGCGACTCGAACGGGCCACCCGTAGTTCCGATCACGCCGCTCATGCTCGGCGGGGCGAGCATCACCTGATAGGACTCGTTCTGCCTGAGACCGGTCCCGAGGGCGCTCGGATCGCCAGTGAAAACCTGGGAAAGCTCTTGACGAAGATCTCGGGCGAGTCGGCTGAAGTTCGCCTGGCCGTCGCCACTTATCCCGGCGACGGCATCGAGCCGATGCTCGAACTCTGGCGCGAGCTCGACCGGGCCAAGCGTCCGCCCGATCGAGAGGCAGAAACACGTCGCCCTCGTCCTGTGTCGTGATCACCCTGGCTCCCGCCGCCTCCATCGCCTCTATCACTTCGGGAGCTGGGTGCCCG
The DNA here is from genome assembly GCA_050742075.1 of Acidimicrobiia bacterium. Lineage (GTDB taxonomy): Bacteria > Actinomycetota > Acidimicrobiia > Spongiisociales > ZC4RG35 > JACCTH01. Next base: position 5,388 of record JBOGEW010000273.1, on the reverse strand, counting down.
AAGCGGTTCGGCCCCACGCTGATTACCGCGATCGCGGGGCTGGTCGACATGAGCCAAGTCGGCACCGAGGTATTGCCCCCATGATGGGGAACCTTGAGAATGTCGACGTCGATTGAGTCGAGATCGCGTTGAGCGGCAACTTCCACGTCTCCAGTCATCAGCAACGAGGCCGTGGCCGAACGAGCCACGATGACGATCGATTGGTCGTTGGCGCTGTCATAACGTCGCTCGGGGCCCAGCACTTCGAGAGACATTCCTGACAAGACGAGGCGCGTCCCCACCCCTGGAGTCATCACTGGAACCGCGGCCGCCTCCATTTCGGCTGCGATCTTGGCCCAGGTGGAGTTGGCGTGACGATCACCCGCCTGCCAGACCTCACCGATGGATAGCCGGCCTGCCAGCCCCACCAGCCCGGCGATGTGATCGTCGTGAGGGTGGGTGGCAACCACCAAGCGCAATTGCCTGATCCGATATTCATACAGGGCCTGCCAGAGCTGTCGCGGATCCGGTCCGCCGTCGATCAGCACTGCCTCCCCGCCGGCTGAGACAAGAAGGGCCGCATCTCCCTGGCCGACATCGAGAAAGATGACTGCCGGGCCGACCACTCCTCGGGGGACGATCATCACCACCAAGACCGTCGAGGCAAGAGCAGCCATCAGCGGCCGGATCGGAGACCAGCGGATGGTCACACAAATTGCCGCGGCGATGAGGACGAGGGCGCCGACGCCGAGTTGGGGAAACCAGGCGGCGACCCTGGCGATCAACAGCACCAGGTCGGAAGCGGAAACGGCCACCCACAGAAGAGGCCCGGGTCCGGTGATGACTCCACCGACACCGAACAGAGTGGCGGTTGCCACGAGTGGGGCAGAAATCAGGTTGGTGACAGGCGACAACAACGGAATGCCCTCTCCTTGGGCGAGGAGGAGTGGTGTCACTGCAGCTTGGGCGCCGATCGTGACCCCGAGTGGTTTCCTGACTAGGTCGGGCAAGCTCGAGGGCAGCAGGTCGTAGCCGACCATGATCCCCGCGGTGGCTGCCACTGAGAGCTGGAAACCGAGGTCTGACACCAGCGCCGGGGCCGCTAGCAATGAGAGCGCCGTCCCGGCACCGAGGGCGGTCCAGGCGTCGATCGCCAAACCGGCGGCTCGCCCAGCGAAAACCACCGCCGCCATCAAGCCTGCTCTCACCACAGACGGCTCCCAACGAGTGGCGATGAGAAAGACCGCCAGACCCACCAGGCCCACCCAGCCCCGCCGACGAGCACCTACGCCGATCGGTCCCAGAAGCAGCCACCAGAGCAGGAGAAAACCGGCGACGTTCGCCCCCGAGACGGCGACGAAGTGCGAGATCCCGGCCCGTCGCATCGCCACCTGATCGGGTTGAGAAAGGTCGGAAATGTCGCCGACCAGAAAACCGGCCAGCAAGGCTTCGCCGGGCCGACCGCCGTCGAGCTGGTCGAGAACTCGACGCCTGATCGCGTTACCTGCCCCGATCAGTGGTGTTGAGTGATCACTGAGGACCTCGAAATCGGTGGCATCTACGACCCCGGCATAGAAATGACCCCCGGCGGTTCCGGGCCTCGTCTGCAGTTGGCCCCTGATTCGCCACAGCTCGGACCAGGAAACCTCCTGGTCAGCTTCGAGGCGCACGAGCAGGTTCGGCCCCCGCCAGCGGGTTTCTCTCCCGCCGGTGGCCAGACCGACCGGTCGACCAATGAACCAGGAGCCTCCGAAGGAGCTGGGTGCGGCATCGGTCATCGCTACCACGGTCAGGGTCTCGACCTCAAGGGGCAGGATGGCGGTAAGAAGCGCCTGTTCGCGACCTACCGAGACCTGACCAGAGATCCATCCCAACCCGACGACCAAGGGCAACATGAACACCGGCAATCGTCGAAGCCCAACACGGGCCAGACCGAGACCGACAGCTGTGATCCCCAGCACGAAAAGCGGGCCTGATCCGCGTCCAGCTCCGACTCCCCCAGCCAGAAGACAAGCGACGCCGAGAGCCGGCCACGCCCTCGGTGAGGGGAGGTGCCATCTCACGGAACCACCAGGTCTCGCAAGGTCGCCAACTTGGCCTCGCCGATTCCGGGCACATCGAGCAAATCCTCGACTGCCGTGAAAGGCCCTTGTTCGGTTCGATGGGCGATGATTCGCTCGGCGATCACCGGCCCAATCCCGGGCAAAGCATCGAGTTCCTCGGCTGTTGCCCGATTGAGATGTATGCGACCGTCGTCGGGCGGAGAGCCCACTGAATCTGCCCCTCCCCCCGCGCTTTCGGGACCAGGAACGATGATCTGCGTGCCGTCGATCAGTGGCTCGGCGAGGTTGATCGCCTCGGTCAAGGCCCCGGGCAACGCTCCTCCGGCGGCGCTAATCGCGTCGGCCACCCGCGCATTAGCAGGGAGATCGATAAGGCCGGGTCGCGCCACCCAGCCGCCAACATGGACCGTCATCCTGGCGGTGACCTCGGCGGGCTGAAGGGCAACCTCAGCCGGTGGTGGTGAGGACTCGGGAGGGCGTCCCCCCCACCACCATCCAACCCCGACTGCCACCACTAACACCATCCAGACCAGTACGCCGTGGCGTCGATTCACTCCACCTCCTTCCTGGTCATAGCCGACCGAGCGGCCGCGGGGAAGGGGTGTGATCGCGATAGGGTGCCGGCTGTGGACACCGCCCGCTATCTCGTCAAAGCAGGAGAGGCAGCGGGGTTGGCCAGCCGCGATGCAGCAGACCAGGGCCTATTTGACGGCGACAAGAAGGCCGGCAAAGCCGCTCTTGCCAAGCTCAACGAGCGCCTGGAGGAGTTGCAGGAGCTGTTCTACGCAGACAATCGCCATCGATTGCTCGTGGTGTTGCAAGCTACCGACACCGGAGGGAAGGACGGAACCATTTCCTCGGTGTTCGACGGGGTCAACCCCCTCGGCGTCAAGGTCGCATCGTTCAAAAAGCCCACTGAGACCGAGCTGGCACACGACTATCTGTGGCGGGTTCATCCTCACGTGCCGTCGAACGGTGAAATGGTCATTTTCAACCGCAGCCATTACGAGGACTTGCTCGTTGTCCGTGTTCATAATCTCGTCCCGGAAGAGAGGTGGCGGCGGCGCTACCAACAGATCGTCGACTTCGAGCGCCTTCTCACCGAAGAAGGAACCACCATCGTCAAGTTCTTTCTTCACATCTCCAAGGAAGAGCAAAGGGAACGATTACAAGCCCGACTCGACGACCCGGACAAACATTGGAAGTTCTCTCTCGGTGACCTCGACGAGCGCAAACTCTGGGACAAGTATCAGGAAGCGTTCGAGGAAGCGATCTCCCGGACCTCGACTGATTCAGGTCCCTGGTATGTGATCCCGGCTAACCGCAAGTGGTACCGAAACATCGTCGTCGCCACCGTTCTCATTCAGACGCTGGAGGGGCTTGGTCTCAGCTTTCCAAAGCCGGAAGAGGACCTGAGCGGAATCGTCGTCGAATAGCGTTCGCCCCGCGAGCGCATTTCCCCCCTCCCCGGCTGCGCCGGTACTCCCCTGTGGGGGGAGAAACAGCGAGTGTGCTCAGCTCCCAGCGAGCTGGCGAGCCTCACGCTCGAAGGAGATCTGCTCGTAGGCCTGCTGATGCCCGAGTCCGGAGCCCCGAAGTCGCAAGTATTCCGTCAGATAACGAACGAGGAATCGCCTCGGACCCAGCTCCTGCCATTGGCGAACGTGGATGAGTTCATGTTTGATCAATTGCGCCAGGGCTGAGCGGTCGCCGGCCAGGAAGTCGCCCCGAACAAATATCCCCCAGGGCAGGGTCATGGCCCCGACCTCACCGCGCCAGGCCTTCGTCATCCATCGCGGCGCCCGGCGCACCGGCACCTCATCGATATCGACCAGGCCGCTCAGTCGCGAGATCTCAGCCGGGTCGATGCCGGCGAGGGCGGCGATCACCGAAGGCGGAAAGCCCTTCTTGCTCTTACTTGATGACGAGATTGACGACCTCGGGTGGACGGGACACGACCTTTTCCACCCTACGGTCACCGAGGTGAACTTTGACCTTGGGGGAGGCCAAAGCCAGTTCCTGCGCCTCGGAGGGGGAGATGTCGGCTGGGACTTCGAGCCGATCACGGACCTTGCCGTTCACCTGCACGATCATCGTCACTGTCCTCTCTGCCACGAGGGACGGTTCCCATGCCGGCCACATCTCCAGTGCCAACATCGAACCCCTTCCCGTTATCTCCCAGAGCTCGTGAGTTAAATGCGGTGCCATCGGCGAAAGCATTCTCAGGAGCTGGCCATAGACCTCTTCGAACACAGCACGCGCCACTCCGCCATCAGCTCGAAGCCGCTCGATCAGGCGGTTGGTAAGCCCCATGAGCGCAGCCACCGCGGTGTTGAAGCGAAAGCGTTCGATGTCATCGGTCACCTTTTTGACGGTCCGATGACTCATCGCCAGCAGCTCCTGATCCGCTGAGCTGGGTTCCATCTCGTTCATAACCCCGATCTCCTCGCGACCAACTCGCCAGACCCGATCGAGGAATCGGTGCGTTCCTTCCACCCCGTTGTCGTTCCAGATCGCATCGTCGGTGGGTGGACCGATGAAGAGCTCGAACAGGCGAATGGCGTCGGCCCCATAACGGGCGTAGTAATCGTCGGGAGCGACGACGTTGCCCTTCGACTTTGACATCTTGGCCCCGTCTTTGACAATCATTCCCTGAGTAAAGAGGGCCGAGAAGGGTTCCTCGAAGTCCACCATCCCCATGTCGTGCAGCACCTTCGTGATGAAGCGGGCATAGAGGAGATGCAGTACGGCATGCTCGACTCCTCCGACGTATTGATCGATCGGCATCCAGTAGCGAACTTTGGCAGGATCGAAAATGGCCTCGGAGTTGGAGGCGTCGCAGTATCTCAGGTAATACCAGGACGAGTCGACGAACGTGTCCATTGTGTCGGTCTCCCGTTCCGCGGGACCACCGCAGACAGGGCATTCGACGTTGACGAATTCGGGTACGGCGGCCAGAGGCGACTCTCCCCCAGGGGCGTAATTCTCTACATCGGGGTGCACAACCGGAAGATCTCGCTCAGGGACAGCCACCAGCCCGTCGGTCGGACACTTGATGATCGGAATGGGACATCCCCAGTAACGCTGCCGCGAAATCAGCCAATCCCGTAAGCGGTACTGCACCCTTCCATAGCCGATGCCTCGTTCCTCGAGCCAGGCGATGATCCGCTTTTTCGCCGCCGACATATCGAGGCCATCGAGAAAGTCGGAGTTGATCGCCGGGCCGTCACCGAGATATGCGTCGCCCTCGAAATCGGCCGGAGGTTGCACTGTCCGCACGATCTCGATTCCGTAACGCTCAGCGAAATCCCAGTCGCGTTGGTCTTGCCCTGGTACCGCCATGATG
>JBOGEW010000272.1:0-6925 GCA_050742075.1 Acidimicrobiia bacterium | reverse complement strand
ACCCGGACCAGCCCGAAGTGGAGAGGGCCATCTCGCGCCGCCACCGCGAGCTCGAACACCTGGTGGTCTCCAACAGTCTGACCGCCGAGGAGACCGGTCCGTGGCGGGAGAAGACCAGGATCGTGCGGAGGGATGAGGCACGAGACGTGATTGCCGGGGCTAAGGAGGGCAAGGGCGGCCCGCTCGTGGCTTTCGGCAGCATGACCACCTGGAACGACCTGCTCGCCGCAGGTTTGGTCGACGAGCTGCACATGATGGTGGGTGCGGGTGTCCTGATCGACGGCGTCCCGGCCTTCTCGGTCCGGCCGCCCGGCCCGATGACGCTGATCAACGCACGGCAGCTCGGTGATTCCAACATCGCCTTGCTGCTTTACTCGCTGGGCTGACTGACGCGGCCACGTTGAAGTCCCTCTGGTGTCTCTCGGATGGTGAGACGACAGGGGGGTGTCCGCTCGAGCCGAGGCTTCATGACCGCGTCATGACGATCGAGCAGCAGCCCGGAGTTCTCGGTGATCCACGTCGCAACGAGAGTCGGCTGGAGTTGTCGATTTCAGCTTGAACCAGTTTGCAGATCCCAATTCTGATCGGATAACGAGCATTTCAGGAGGCGCGCTATAGGCACTTCATGCTCGGTCTCAGTTGAAGACCGGGTGGGCTGGAAGGAGCGCAGTTATACGCTTCTGAGAATGGAGTTGGAGACGAGGCTCTGTCGGTTACGACCATTTACCCGCAATGACAGGAATCGCCTCGCCGAACTCGCTGACGATCGTCGCATCTCCCGCAATCTCACAGACCAGTTTCCCTACCCATATACGATCGGAGACGCCGACCACTGGATCGAGCTCGCCACCCAACAAGACCCGGTGCGCAACTTCGCCATTGAGGTTGAAGACGAACTCGCCGGTGGCATCGGAGTCGACCCAATGGACGGCGAGAAACGTCATGTCGCCGCCGTTGGCTACTGGTTAGCTCCGGGCTATTGGAACCGAGGCATCGCCACCGAAGCTCTCAAAGCAATCATTGGATACGCCTTGGAGACCTTTCCCCAGGTCGAGCGTCTCGAGGCTTCCGTCTACCGGTGGAACCCAGCCTCGGGGCGAGTGCTCGAAAAGTGTGGATTCCACCTGGAGGCAACCCTCCGGGAGGCAATCAGCAAAGACGGCCAAACCACCGACGAACACATCTACAGCCTCTTCAGGAACGGCAGCGAGCAGGCACACCGATCAACAGATACCGAGCGATAACGCCCTGAGAATCGCCCGCGGCCTTAACCGCCTCTACCCACGGACAACTTCGCCCTCCAGATACGCACGATCACCCACTCGCTCGGTGAACATCTACGGACCCTCGTCGAAGCATGGATGGAGGCCCGCTGAACGCTGTCAAGTCTCGGTACCTGCACGACATACTGGCTCCGCTTCCTACGCGACGCTCCGGCCAGAAACTCGCAAAACGCAACGATCGGCCCTACAGAATCCCGACAGTTTGCCTCTTAAGAACGGCGGTTGGTGAGGCCGAGGACGCCGAAGGCGGCGGTGCCAAGTAGAGCGGCGAGTTGTCCCCGGTGGGTGTTGGCCCAAAGGTGCCAACTCCTCGGGGCGGCGCGGGGGCCGAAGTCGCCGTAGGCGCCCTGGTCGCCCGCCACCGGACTCCAGAGGTTGTGGGGACGCTCCGGGTCAGCAGGTCCGTCGTACTGCTGAGAGTCGTAACCCGTCTTCGACAGGTAAAGGTCGCCCAAACCCGGGGCCACCTTGTTAGCAATCACCACCGCCGAAGACATAAAGCCAACGTTGAGCTCCCGCCGACGATGGGTGGCCGCCCAAAAAATTGCCTTCGCCGCCACTTCCGGTTGATAGATGGGCGGAACTGGCTGGGGCTTGCGCGGGAGACGGCTCTTCACCCAACTGAACTGCGGGGTATTGAGGGCAGGCATTTGCACCATGGTGAGATGCACGTTGCTGCCGTCATGCATCAGCTCGGAACGGACCGACTCGGTGAACCCCTGGATGGCGTGCTTGGCCCCGCAATAGGCCGACTGCAGCGGAATTCCCCGATAGGCGAGCGCCGAGCCGACTTGGACGACGACTCCCCGGTCGCGGGCCAACATGTGGCGCAGCGCCGTCATCGTGCCGTATACGTAGCCGAGGTAGGTGACTTCTGTGACGCGGGCGAACTCTTCGGACCTCATCTCTTTGGCCGGCGAGAAGACCGAGACCATGGCGTTGTTGACCCAGACGTCGATTGGACCCAGCTCGGATTCGACTGCGGCCCCGGCCTCTTCGACGGCCTTGGGATCGGCGACATCGATGGGGATGGCAAGAGCCCGCTGTCCGGCATTCTCTACCTCCTTGGTCGCTCCCGTTAGACCGTCCTCACCCCGGGCGAGGAGTGCAACGTCGGCCCCTTCGCGGGCAAAGACACGCACTGCTGCCCTACCCACTCCGGCAGAAGCGCCGGTCACTACCACCACTTTTGGTTTCATCTCGTTTCCTCCTTCCAGATCGCTTTCCATCCGCCGCCTATCGTTGCCGGCGTTCCGCCATGAAGGAGCCCGGCGATGACTGCCACCACCCCACTCAGCAGGCTGTTAGCAAACGCCGGGCCGGTATAACCCAGTAGCCAGGGGGCGGCTAGCAGCCAGACGCCGGCCAGCGTGACGAGCCAGCGCAGCCCGCGGGTTGCCTGCCAGATCGAAACCACGCCGAAGCTCGCCATCAAAGGGCCAACGACAACGTCGCTAGTGCGAGCCGGGTCGCCATAGCCGAGCGCGGCTGGCGCCGCCATCAGCCAGATCCCGGCGGCGATGCTGATCACCCGAGCCGCCATCACCGTCCGCCCTTCTCCACCGATGGCGCCGCCAGCGCTCCCGGTGCACCCCAGAATGCCTGCCAGAGGGAGCGTCCCTGATCCCGCTGGCGTCGCAGATGCTGCAGGCTGGCGAGAACCTCGTCCATCGCCGGCCCGATCATCGCCACCGAGATAGCCGCCGAGACCAAACAGAGCGTGCACCAGGCGTTGACCAAGAGCGGCTGGGAGATGACGAGAAAGATGCTTCCGGCGCCGAGCGGGCCGATCGCCAATCCAAACAGAAGGACCATCCACGGCATCGTTCGCCAACGGTCGACACCACCGATGACCCCGGTCCCGGCGTCGAGCAGGTAACCGAAAGCACCCAGCGCCGCATCCGGGATGGGCAGGATCCGTGAAAGCCGCGAGTTCAGAATCTCGTCGGTGCCTGTTCCGAAGAAGGGTTCCCAGACCGTGCTGACAACGCCCACCTGATAAAGGGTGAGATACGTGGCTATGCCCAGGCCGACGGTGGCGAGCACCACGATTGGTGTCCTTTCGGACCAGGCCGAGGGGTTGTAGCTCCAACCTGGTGGTGTCGCCTCTAACCGAGGACTGCTCACTCGAGCCACCCGCCCCGAAAGCCGCCGGCACGCAGACCCTTGACCAGATAGCCACAATTCCGCATCTGCTTCCAGACAAAGCCGTTGCGGTAGTTCTCGATCATCATGACGATCGGACCCTGGTTGAGTCCAAAGTTCCACGGTGAGACCCACCCGACGGGGTCGCCGTCCTCGACCGGAAAACACGGGTTGAACGTGGCCTTGAACCCATACGAGTCGGCTTGTTCTAGATCCACCTCTTCGGAGAAGTAGCGGAGGGTCGGGAGGACGATCTCAGGGGCAAATGGGAGCGAGGCCACTACTCCCCAAGGAGCAATCGTGCCGTCATCGGGTCCGTAGGGAGCGCCGCGAGCGATGTAGTCGAAGAACACCCGCTCGATGCCATCGATGAGGCGGGCATTCGGGCCGGGTCCGTCGCTGGCCGTAATGCCCCAGCACCTTTCGCTATAGAACGGATACTCCTGCGGGTTGCGAATGGCGTATTGCTGCTGCAGATAGGTGGCGCGCCGGCTGTTCTCGAAATAGTCGATCCCGTGCTCGCGCATCGGAGCATCCTGGATTCCCTCGAAGTCGATCCAGACATGAGAGAGCTGGTGGATGAACAACGGTCCGGCGTAGAGGACATCGACGTCGTAGATCGTCTTCCACTTGTAGGTGGAGGTGAAGGCCTCGTAGCTCTCCGGAGGCAGAGGAAAGGTCGGCGAACCTAGTCCCAGCACATAGAGGAGGACGGCCTCGTCATAACCGCGCCAGCGATGCGGCAGGAAACCCGATTCCGGCTTCCAGCCATGGGTCAGGGTGATTTCGCCGTTTTGAGCCCACTGCCAGTCGGCGGCGCGATAGAGGCGATCGGCGATATCGCGTATCTCTGCCTCCTCGGCGGTGTCGTGGTCGAAGTAAGCCGAGGCAGCAAGAGCACCAGCGAAAAGGAGGGCGCTATCGACGGTGGAGAGTTCGCATTTCCATGCTCGCCTACCGGTTTCCATGTCGAGCCAGTGGTAGAAGAAGCCGTTGTACCCGGTGGCGTCCGGCTCCCGTCCTTGGCGGCTCCCGGCGAAGAAACGGAGCGTGGTGAGGGTGCGCTCCACCGCCTCGAGCCGCTCCACATAGGCGCGTTCTACTGCGATCGGATAGGCAGTGAGGGCGAGGCCGACGGCGGCGATGCTGGCGGGCCAGCCGGGCTTGTTCTTGTCAGCAATCAGCCCGTTGGCCGGGTTGACCTGGTCAAGGAAATATTCAAACGTGGTTCGCTGCACCCGAGCGAGTAGTTCCTCATTGGCGCCAGGCTGAGAGTTCCCTTGCATCAGTCCTGCTCGTCGCTATTGGTCGAGCGCCGCCGCGAACTCGATCGTCAGCGCGGTAACGCTGTGTTCGGCTAGCTGCGTTTGACACTCCCAGACGCCATCCTTTGCTTCGAACTCGATTGGCTCGCGGCGAAGTTCCGAGTCCTGACGAAGCTCCTCGACCTGAGATGGGGAGAGGTAGTCGGGTGAGCCCATTTCTTGCCAGAGTCGCTCCGGATTGGCATGGTCGGCGTCGATCCGCTCCAGGTAAGCGTGGGCGGGTCGAGGAGCATTCGTCAGTCGGAGCTTGACCGGCTCGGCTTGGATCAGATGCCGCGGTTGGGCATCGTTAGTGAGAAGCATCGTTATCGCAGAGCCGTTGCGTGTGAGCCAAGCATCGACGGTTTCGTGTCCGGTTTCGATCTCACGACCCTCGGTCCCCAAGCGATGCATGAGTTGATACGCCCGGTAGACCGGCTTGGCGACCCCATAGAGATTGAGGAGGCCAAAACCGCCGTGGAACGGTACCGACGGGAAGTAATTCTCCTCGAAGATGTCGGAGAAGGTCCAGATGCTGTATCCGTCCACGAGATCGCGAACGCTCATGACGATCCGCGTGGCAAACGAGGCCGAGGCCGGCTGATCGTGGAGATCGTGCCGGGGGTTCGACGACGTGTTCCATTCGGTGTAATAGAGGGGCCGGTCCCCGGCTTGCGAGCGGGCTTCCTCAGCTCGCTGGCGCATCACTTCCCGAGGCGCTCTCTCGAGTTGTGTATCGGAGTCGGCCCCAATCTCGCCGAAGGCGTCGGTCGGGTAGTAGTGAGTGGTGACAAAATCAGGAGGGGCATCGTGGCCCTCGCCGAACTCGATGAACTCGGGGATCCAGGCGTTCTGGGCGGTGGCGGGGCCGCCCACCCGAAGCGACGAGTCGATCTCTTTGATCGTGGCAAAAGTGTGGCGGTAGAGGTCGAAGTAGTCGGCCTGATTGCCGGTCCAGAAGTGATGGAGATTGGGTTCGTTCCATACCTCGAAGAACCAATGACGAACCTCCTCGACGCCGTAGCGGTCGACCCAATGCCCGACCAGCTTCTCGATCAGAATCGTCCAGTCCTTTATGTTCTCGGGGGGAGTGACGTTGCCCTCGTAGCTGAAGACCGTCTTGTGTCCGGAGCTAAGTCCTGCCGGCATGAAGCTCAGCTCGACGAACGGACGCATCCCAGAGTTGAGCAGGAAGTCCATGATCTGATCCGCGTTGAAGAACGAATAAAGCGGCTCTTCGCGGTGGACGACCATCGTCCCCATCCGGTCCGACAGGATCCCGTGGAAGCGAACGTGTTCGATACCCAATTCGTCGTGGCAGCGTTTCAGCTGCGATTGCCAATCAGCTCGCAGGGCAAGGGGCGCATAGCCACTGCCGATGGTGTGCTCCCAAGGATGTGGAAAGTGATCGAGCGGCGTCGCCAGATCACATTGCAGGAGGAGCATCCCTTTGTTTACCCCGCAGGGCGGTCCTGCAAACTGGGCTCACCGTTCATGCGCGGTGATCGAAATGAAATACCTCGATCAGTGCCTCCAGCACGTGATCCGCGATGCCTGCTCCGGCGACGTACAGTGGCAGGCGCAGCTTTTGGGGTGGTGGAGGTGAGGGGATTTGAAACCCCTGGCTTCTTCCGTGTGAGGGAAGTACCGCGCAAGCCCCTGGCCAGGGCGAATTGGCTGATTTTCTAATGGTGATTAGGTGTTTTCGGCCATGGTGGTTTACGGCCAGTGGTAGTTGTTTCGCAGCCTTTCGCGTCCAAAACGGGTCCTGAGATGAGATCGATTTCGATTCATCATCTCTACCAAGGAAGCGGTGTCATCATCGATTAGCACCACCCGCCCGACGAGATGGCTTGCGATCTCGTCGACGAAATCCCAAAGACCCTTCGATCACCATTTCGAACCGCACTCATCACTCGGCATGTGCGATGACCCACTGTCCAGCACCCCGCGCGATAACGGGACCTCGTGCTCGGGTCGGAACGGCCGAATCTGCTGGCACAGCCGAGTGTCGTGGTGGTGCCCTGTGCTTGGCCGTCATTGAGTACCGGACGAGGACGACTCATGACAGACTGAGACGTACAAAAGATCGGGAGTGACGATGCGCAAGATGATCGTGAGCAATCTGATCTCGTTGGACGGCTACGCGTCCGGTCCCGGCGACGACGTGATGGCGCTGCCGTTTGACACCAC
>JBOGEW010000271.1:0-3046 GCA_050742075.1 Acidimicrobiia bacterium | reverse complement strand
GTCAAGCACCGAGGCGATCCCGAAAGAGATGGCCGCAGTGACGAACGTGGCGAACGGATCGGGCACGAAGCCAGAAGCGACCAGGAGCCAAAGGAGAGCGACGAAAGTTACTCCCAGTCCCACCCGTTGCCCCGTTTCGAGCTCACGCACAACAGGCCTGGCTTGGTGGTCGAGGGTCAGCCACCAGATCAGCAGATAAATCAAGATGCCGATGCCCCAGAACGTGGTCAAGGTGACAAAACCGGCTCGAACATATACCGCCGGTACGCCGACCCGATCGGCAATCCCTCCGGCGACCCCGGCGAGCAAACGCGGCTCAGACCGTCGCCATAGCGACAGCCGATCGACCAGCTCGTTGCGGCGTGCGGGCTCCACCAAGGAGATCTTGCCAGTCCGATGATGCCTAGGACAATGGGGTGAACCCCTGAGCGATCCCCGAATTGTCAGGGACCGCCAAGGGCCATGCCGGATAGACGGTGCGGTCTTCGTTCCTGCAAAGTTGGGGACATGAACGACACAACTCAGACGGAGCCCGCGGATGGATCCCGCCCCAGCGCCGGGCCCTTATATCGACCGGCGGCTGGACGGATCATCTCGGGTACCGCCCTTGGTCTGGCCGAAAAGCTCGGCTTGCCGCCGCTCCTGGTTCGGGCCGGATTTGTCCTGCTCGTGTTTTCGGGGATTGGCATCCCGCTCTACATCGTGTCCTGGCTACTAATACCCGCCGAAGGTGAGACCGAGTCGGTGGGGGAGCGATGGCTGGCGAAGTTGTCGGGCTCGCAGGCATGGCTGGGAGTGGTGCTGGTGGTGGTGGCGGTGGCCATTCTCGCCAGCGCCTTGCCATTCATGGATGGAGGCATCGTCATCCCGACGGTCTTGCTGGTCCTGGGGATCCTTCTGTACCGCGGGGAATTCCGTCGACCTGCGGGACCGCCGACGCCGTCGGCCAACTTTCCAGCGCCGACGCCGGCCACCGGAATCGCCCCCCCTCCTCCGGCGCCACGACGCCCCTCGAATCCGTCGTCGCCTCTCGGACAGATCACGATCGGCCTCGTGATCATCAGCCTCGGAGCTCTCGCGTTGATCGATCGGGTCTCGCCGCTGGTCGATGCCGGTCCGCGTCACTACCTGGCCTTGGCCATCACAGTGATCGGCCTCGGCGTCCTGGTAGGAACCCGCTACGGGCGAGCCCGCTGGCTGATTCCGTTTGGCCTCGTTCTCATCCCGGTGTCGATCGTGGCCGGAGTCGCCGAAATCGACGAAACCGCCAGCACCCGGCTGATCAACCCCACGTCTTTTGCTGACCTTCAAGAGAGCTACGAACTCTCGACCGGCCGCCTGACCATCGACCTCACTGACCTTGCCTGGGAAGGAGAGGTGGTCGAGCTGCACGGGTCTGTGGGTGTGGGAAGTCTTGAAGTGCTCCTGCCGCCGAACGTCGGCATCGAAGCTGACACAGAAGTCGGCATCGGCGAGTCCCGGGGTCCGGAGAACAGCGAAGGTGGCCTTGGGGTCGACCACACCTACGCGTACCCGGACCGGGGCGGTGGCCTGTTGATCGCCCACCTCGAAGTTGGGATCGGCGAAATCGCTGTCCATGGAATCGACGAAGGAGGAGCGACATCAGAAGACATCGTCATCGTCGCCACCAGCCCCACGGCTCTAGCTCCGGTCTATCGCGTGGATGGTGACGCCAATCTCACCGTGGACCTCTCGAACCTCGATCTCGTGGGAGACATTTTTGTCGACCTGGTGGCTGAAGACGGAACTATCAGCGTGGTGTTGCCTGCCGATGTCTCCCACACGATCGCGGCCATCTCGGCTTCCGGTTCGATCAACATCCTCGAGACCACGGCCGAGGCCGGTGGCACCGTGAACTCGGAGACCGACCTTGGAGGCGTGTTCATCAGTATCAACGCCTCCACCGACGAAGGCGACATCTTTATCACTGAAGGAGAGAGAGCATGAAATCTCATCGATTTGATCCCTGGTCGTTTGTGGGAGGACTAATCCTCGTCGTTGTCGGGTTGCTGGTCCTACTGCCAAACACCACAGCTTTGCTCGAGATCCAACAGCTCAGCATGTTCTTCGATCTGATCCTGCCGGTGCTGGCGTTGATAGTCGGCGTGGCGCTGGTGGTTCCTGCTCTTCGCCGTCGCCAGTCGGAGGCCGAAGAGGGCCTGACACCCGAAGAAGCCCGAGCCCTCGACGAGGTCAACAACAGCTCACCGCCGATGGGCTAGTTTCCCCCCTGTCTCCCCCGTTTCTCCCCCCAGCGAGCGAAGCGAGCGTTGGGGGGAGTGGCCCGAAGGGCCGAGGGGGTTGGGGGGAGTGGCTCGAAGGGCCCAAGGGGGCTCGGCGGAAGAAACGTTGAAACAATCGCTGGCACGGGAGGGTTCTCCTTTGAAAGGAGCGATATGGAAACCATGACCGACAAGGAATGGCGCGAGCGCCTAAGCCCCGAACAATACGAAGTCCTTCGCCAAGGCGGAACGGAGCGACCTTTCACCGGCGCCTACTGGGACAATCACAACGAGGGGATCTACCGGTGTGCGGGTTGCGGCGCCGTTCTCTTCTCTTCCGAGGACAAGTTCGACTCCGGAACCGGATGGCCGTCGTTTACCGGTCCTGCTCCTACGGCCCAGGTCGACGAAGAAACCGACGGCAGTTACGGAATGACCCGAACCGAAGTGAAGTGCGCCAGCTGCGGAGGGCACCTCGGGCACGTTTTCCCCGATGGTCCCGCCCCAACGGGTCTCCGTTATTGCATGAACTCCGCTGCGCTCAAGTTGGAGCAGTCTCAGCCTGCCGGCTCCTGAGAGTCGTTCGGGCCGCCATCAGGATGACCAGCACGCCGAAGACCCTGGTCAAGGTTGAACCGGAAATCGATTGGGCGAGAAGAGCGGCAAGAGGAGCGATGGCCGCCCCGACCAATCCCAGGATCAGCACCACCTTCCAATCGACATGGCCGTTGCGGCTGTTGATCCTGGTGCCGGCGACGGCCGTGAAGAGAATGGCGAGGAGCGACGTGCCCTCTGCAGTGTGT
>JBOGEW010000270.1:0-6159 GCA_050742075.1 Acidimicrobiia bacterium | reverse complement strand
GATAAACGGTGCGGCGGTACCAGTCTTCGGCCGCAGCTAGGGCTGTGTCCAGACGACCTTCGGCTTCGCTCCACCGAGACAATAAATTTGTTGCAGGCCGCCGACGGTCTCTCAGCAAATTTGTCGCAGGGCGACCGGGGGTGGGTCGTGGTGCGACGAATTTGCTCGGAAGTGCTCGTGGTGCGACGAATTTGCTGGGCGGGCCAGGAAGTCCCTTGATCCGAAGTGGCCAGACGCTCGGCAGTAGGGAGCCTGGGTCGGGTCTAGAATTGTTGCCACTCAACGCGTTCTCTCTGAGGGCGCGCCCGTTCGGGGGTGGTGTAATCGGCAACACGACAGGTTCTGGCCCTGTTATTGAGGGTTCAAGTCCTTCCCCCCGAGCCAAGGCCCCGTCGTCTAGCGGCCTAGGACGCCGGCCTCTCAAGCCGGAAACGGGAGTTCAAACCTCCTCGGGGCTGCCATTAGCGAGACGACTCGGTCGATAACGACGAAGAATCTCTACTGCGAACTCGACCTTGTCTTGAGTTCTTTGCCCCTTGGACTGATAGAACGATCACAGGTGCGACCAATCAGGCTGCGATCTAGTCCTAAGGCCTCGAATTAATTTGCGACCTAGCGGCGCCGGCTAGCCAGGCGATATCCTCTCGCCCATGCTTCCGATGATCGCCGGTTATGTCTTGGGAAGCCGTGCCGCCAACCGCGCCTCAGGCATGAGCGTTGTGGCCAATGCGATGTTCGATAAGGGCTCGGTCGCAGACGTGGATGCCCTCGACCTCCGGGTCGATCGCCTGCTTCTCGTGGTCGAAGCCCTCTGGACGATGCTGAAAAAGGATGGCCATACCGACCAAGAGCTCTCCGACATCATCACCGAATTGGACGCCCAGGATGGGAGCGCCGACGGGCGACGGTCAAAGATCCCGATCACCTGTCCTTCTTGCGGCTCGAAGGTGGCACCTGGTCTCCCCAAGTGCCAGTTCTGCGGCCAGGCCACCGGCCACGAGCCCACTCCCCTCGAGCGAATCTAAAAGGTGCCCCAGCCCGAACATCTTCACGCTCTGGAAGGAGTACCGATCCCGACCCGCGAGTCGGTGTCGGAGGAGACGGGCGGCTACTGGGACAAGTGCCTCGAGAAACTCGGCATGGTGCCCAATGTGATTCGGGCCTACAGCTTCGACGAGGAGAAGCTGGGCGCCTTCACCCGGATGTACAACACGTTGATGCTGGGTGATTCGGGCTTGAGCAAGCTCGAGCGAGAAATGATCGCCGTAGTTGTATCTTCGGTGAACCGTTGCTTCTACTGCCTCACCGCCCACGGCTCGGCCGTGCGGGAGCTATCCGAAGACCCCGAACTGGGGGAGATGCTGGCGATGAACTATCGGGTGGCGGAACTGTCGAAGCGGGAACGAGCCATGCTTGATTTCACCTGGAAGCTGGCCGCCTCCCCTGCCGACATCGAAGCATCCGATCGTGAGGCGCTGCGAGCCGGTGGGTTCGACGATCGCGACATTTGGGACATCGCCGCCGTCGCTTCCTTCTTTGCGATGAGCAATCGCATGTCGAGCGCCATCGATCTCATGCCCAATCCGGAGTACCACCGCAAGGCCCGCTAGAACCGATCGTTCCGTTCAGCGGACGGTGCGAACGGTCCACAGTTTCCAGCCACTATCGGTCGAGCGCATCTCGATTTCCCAGTGAAAGGTCTGCACCAGCTCGCCCGGGCGGGAAACGGTGACAGTGCCTGCTACGAACCCCGGGGCGGTCACCTTGGCCGCCGAGAGGGTGAAGGCGTACGGTGAGCCTGGTTCGATCACCTCACTTCTCAGCTGCGCCAGCTGGGGACCGTCGTCGAAGGTTTCGTGCAATCGGGAGGTGTCACCGTTACCGGCGAAGAGTCCCCAGGCGGTCAGGGCTTTCTGCGCGGCTTCGATCTCGCTCTCAGTCGTGCCCGGCCTTGCCAGCCACCAACCTCCTGCCAGCATCAGGACCAGCACGATCGCCAGCGTCCATCGCAGCCGACTGGTCACGGGCTAAACGGGTAGGCAACCGCCACCCCGGTGACCTCAAAGTTGTCGCCGGCCATCGAGAGAAAGCGGATAAGCCCGAAGGGCACCTGTCGCCTCAGCTCCACTCTGACTGAGCTGCCATCGCCAGCAACTTCGATGATCGGCGGGGCGGCCAAGTCTGCGAAACCGCTCGATTGAACGAGAACGGCTAGGGCCAAGCTCGAGGCATCCTCTTGGTCCACGAGCGGCACCCCCTGCTCTCGATAGACCTCAAGGTCGATCGCGCTGGCGGCGGCCAGCGCCGCCCCATCGGCCATTGCTACCAGTTCCTGGCGTTCGCCCATGATGCGCCACAGCTCGGCTGACATGGCGCCGAGCATCAGCAGACAGAAGCCCAGGCCGAGAAACCAGATCGGGACCGATCCCCTCTCACTGCTCACGGCCGGCTCCGGTAAAGATCGACTTGTTCGCTGTGTCTCGCCCGCACCGTGATCTCTCCGATCGGCAGCAGCTCCGAGACCTGACGAACCGGCATCGACACTTCGACGACAAACAACGCTCCCCGGGCCCAGGAGCAGGGGCCTCCGTCGCAAAATACGACAGCCACCTCATCACTCGCCACTCCCCTGCCCTCGGCAGCCGTTTCGACCGACCGGGCAGCAGCCGCCAGCGGATCCTCCGCAGCGAGCACGCCGACCCGCGCCGCTTCGGCCGCCGCCCGCCGAACGAAATTGCGAGCCTCGAAAACGGGCGCGACCAACAGGACCACCAGGGCAATCGGCAGGACGATGGTGAGGATTCCGAGCACGAACTCAATCGGAGAGGCACCCCGTTCGCTAGTCATCGCTTTCCTTGACACCAGCCACCTCGAGTTGAACCGAGACGTCGGGCACTCCGGGGAACCAGCCGATGAATGCTCCTTGAGCCGAGGCCACCACCCGATCGTCATGAAATACGCACTGAATCGCGAGGTCTTGGCCGAGGGGTCCGCCCATGAGATCGGTGACGACGCGACTAATCGCCTCGAAACAGTCGGCTTCGGTGGCCGCCGCCGGTGCTCCGATCCTCACTCCCTCATCAAGCGCCGCTCGCAACACGCCGCGGGCGTATTGGAGGGCGATGAGATACAGCATCAATGCCATGAAGGCCATCGATAGCGCTGCCACAACCATGAATTGGGCGGTTACGAAACCGCTTTCTGCGCTGAGACGCGTTACGCGGCTCCCAAGATCTGGGTCCGTATCCATTCGACGACCTCCACCCCGAGCGCCTCCAGCACTCCCCAGATCACGACCAACGCGGCGATAGCCAGCGCCGCGTTGCCCAAGAGCTCCGCGGTCGACAAACCACGTTGGTCGCTGTTCAGACGGCGAGCTGCGGCCGCCCATCGACGAACTAGATCCATCTCTGTCCTCCTTCCCATTTCATTGCCAACCGAAGATCACCTGCGGAAGCGGCGCTCCCACGAAAAGCAGCATCACGGGGGCGAGAATCCCGATGATCGGAACCAACATCGCCGCCCGCCGACGCGTCGCCGAGCGTCTCATCGCTTCCCGCCTCCCCTCGCGGACGTCCTCCGACAGCTCGAGCAGCGCTTGGGCGAGATCGGCACCGCGCTCGTCGGCGGCGGCCAGTAGGGAGTACGTTCGAGCGCAGCTCGGCTCGGGTGTCAACGATGCCAGCCGCGTGAAGGCGTCGCTCGCCCTCATGCCTGCGCGATGCAATCGCAGAGCCTCAGCAAGCTCGCTGACGACCTCGCCCTGGCCCCGCTCGACGATCTGTTGCACGGCGTGGATGACCCCGCCGCCGGCCCGGACCCGCATAGCCATCAGCTGGTTGACCGTATAGATCTCGATTCGCATGACTTCCTGGCGCTTCCGAACGGCCCGATCGATCTGGCCCCGGTTTCGGCTAAGCCCGATCAAAAGCCCGAGGGCACACAAGGCCATCGCTCTCGGAACCGGCAGTCGCAAGGAAAAGGCCCCCCCGATGCTGGCGACCAACGTCATGGCCACTGTTGCCATCTGGCGAAATCGATAGGCCTCGAGCGCCTGATCGTCATCAAGGCCGTGGTAGAGACCGGTTTGACGAAGCCGCAGCTTGGTAGAGACGCCGTCGTCTCGATCAAGCCAGCGGCTCATCCGGGTTGCGAGCGGAGCAAGCAGTATTCGGCCAATCCGCGACCACATCGATCCCGACAACGTGAGGCCGACGCCTTTCCCGTAGCCTGCTCGCGTCGTGGAGGTGTAAGGGCGAACACGCGCCGCAAGGCGGGAGGGAGGAGGCACCAACAACCTCACAAATAGGCCGACCGCTAACGCCCCGAGGACCGAAGCCGTAATCGCTTCCGGACTCACAATGCTTCCCCACCGAAAACGCGCGGCTCCTCTGTCTGGCGACCGAGACGTGTCGCGATTCCGATCCCGACGAAGCTCGCCAGCGCGCCAATCGCCACCACCACCCATCCGGACGGCGAGGCATAGAAATCGCGAAACGGACCCGGACGAAGGGTGATGAAAGCAAGCACCGCCCAGGGGATGACGAACACAGCCCGCGCATTCAATTTTTGCTCAAGGGACAGGGTTTCGATCTCCTCATACGCCCAGACGTCGCGAGTGGTAGCTGTTGCCAGATCGCGAAGTATCTCGACGACGATCGGGCCACCTTTGGCATGGGCGACGATCAGGACTTCGATCACTCGATCCGATGCGGGATGAGCAAGCTCGTTCCGGATCACTTCGAGGGCTGGCGCGGCCCCCATCACCCTCGCCAGATACGGAAAGCGAGAAAATGCCCGCTGCAAGGGAAGCGGCCCGGCTTTTGCCAGAAGTTCGATCGCCCTCCCGAGCGACATGCCCGCCGAAATCGATGCGATCAGGTCGCGAATGCCGTCGGGCCACGCAGCTTGCAGGGCGAAGATTTGTTGATTCCGTCGTCTCATCAGCCAAGTACGCGGCAGAAAGCCGGACACAATCGCCGCGGGCAACGCCACCGCCAACAAGCCCGAGATCGACCAAACCACGAGGAAAGCGACAAACATCGTGCCGACCGTGAGCACGACGTACTGGTTTCGGCTGATCCCAACTCCCGTTTGTTGGAGCCATAAGCCCTTTTGCTTTGGGACCGTCCTCAGCCGACGCTGGACCGGCCACCCTCCTGTGACCCAGCCGACGATGAGAGCCACAGCGAGCGCGGCCAGTCCCGACGCCACCAGTCTCACAGGACCGACACCGTCCCTTCGAGAACGGACGACAACGAAGTTCCTGGCGGGAGAACCCGTTCAAGTCGACTCGCGAGGGAATCCGGAGGAAGAGCACCGGTCCACTCCAAGGGATTTCCCAAGCCGCGCCGGACAAACAGCGGCTGCGTCGAGAAATCATTGTGGAGCGCCGGCACCAAGGCGAGGATCTCCATCACCTGACGGCGCAGCGGGCCCTCTGTCGATCCTGTCAAGTCCCGGTCGAGATGGAGGACCAAGTCAATCGAGCTGCTGAACACCTTTCGGACAACCGCCTCGCCGACGTTCTCGCCAGCCATCATCGCCGCGTTGACCAAGGCATTGAGCGCATCGCGTGCCGAATTGGCATGAACCGTGCACCCGAACCCGCAGCCGGCGTTGACCGCCCGCGTCAACTCGAATGCTTCAGCCCCGCGCACCTCGCCGACGATGATGCGATCGGGGCGCATCGCCAGGATGACCTTGACGAGGTCCCGGAGCGAGATCTCTCCTCGTCCATCCAGAGCCGCCGGCCGCGCCTCGTAGTAGGAGCCATGGAGCAGAGGCACATGCAGCTCCCTCACTTCCTCGCAGCAGCGGATGCAGAGGCCGGCGGGGCTCGCCTGAATAAGCGCCGCCAGAAGCGACGTCTTCCCGCTTCCGGGTGGCCCAGAAACTAGGTAGGAGGCGCTGGTGCGAGCGACCAGGGCCAAGAAGTTTGCGGCCGGCACAGTCAGCGAACCGAGCTCGGTCAACGATTGCAACGACTCCCGCCTCAGCGCGTAACGTCGGATCGTCACTGAAAGCTGGTCGGCAATCGGCGAAATCACAGCTGTCAGTCGGGCTGATCCCTCCAGGACCCGCGCCTGCACGATCGGGCTGGAAGCGTCGAGTCGCCGGTCGCTCTCCGCCAACAGACGATCGACCACGTGGTGGTTC
>JBOGEW010000269.1:0-9787 GCA_050742075.1 Acidimicrobiia bacterium | reverse complement strand
ACCCTCTACGAGCGCAACTACGGAGGCAGCCCCGAACTCGTCCGCCTCAACGTCCTCCAGTTCGCCCGAGGACGTGGTCGCCTCGATGAGATGAAAGCTCTAGTGGCGGCGTGCATGGCGGAGTACGACCTCGAGGGCTGGACCGATGGTCCCTGGACATCGGCATGATCGAGATCAGAACTGATGCCAGCATCTTTCGAGTCGAAGGAGGATGGTTTGCGGCCCGGTGGCATTTCTCCTTCGACCACTACCGCGATCCGGACCACGATGGCTTTGGGGCAATGCGAGTGTTTAATGATGACCGCCTGATTCCAGGTGCCGTGTGGCCGCTGCACCCGCACCGCGATGTGGAGGGCATCACCTACGTGGTCGAGGGCCTGTTCGGACACGAAGACAATGTCGGTGGCCCCTTCGGTCCCCTACCGGCCGGCTCGGTGCAGGTGATGTCGCTCGGGTCGGGAGCCCTCCACTCGGAACGAAACGCTTCGGCCGAAGAGCCGATGCGCTTCATTCAGATTTGGATCCTCCCCGACAACCCAGACCTGCCCCCGGCGGTGGAACAGAGGGTCTTCACCAAGCAGGACCGGACCAACCGACTGCTACAAGTCGTCGCGCCGCAGGGCCAAGCGGCAGCCAGAGTCCACCAGGACGCCTTCGTATACGTCTCCGCGCTCGACCCAGAAATCGAAGTCACTCACCAGACCGAGGATGAGCGGGGAACCTATCTCTATGTGATCGACGGCAGGGGAAGGCTCAACGGGCAAATGATCGGCACCGGTGATGCTGGGAAGGTGACCGGCCCCGAGGAGGTCACCTTCAGAGCCGGGGAACCGAGCGAGCTGATCCTGGTCGATGTGCCCCTCCGATTCGAGCCGGTTGGGATCTGGAAGATGTCCCGCTGACCAGAACCCTGGAGGCCGCGGTCGACTCTTATGACGGTCTGGGTTCGACGTCGAGATGCGTCCCGGCCCCGGGGCGGATGGAATCGATTCCAGCTCGAGGTCGATGACCTCGAGAAGGCTGTCGAGACCTGGTCATCGTCGGGCGTCAAGTTCCGAGGTGAAGTCATCACCGGCAGAGAGCCGATGAGACTGCGAGCGACCGCCTAGCTGGTCTCAGCCCTGACTGCGGGCGAGCTGTCCGAGAGCGAGTGCGCCGAGAAGCAGTCCGAAGTCGCGGAGGGCGATGTCCCAGAAGTCGCCGGCGATGAGCAGGGTGATGATGATCACTCCCAGCCAGGCGGCAACGACGTTGGCAAAGATCTTCGGACGGAACCAGACTCCGAGCCCGGCCACGATCTCGATGACACCGACCACTGCCATCACCGTGGTCCCACTCACGGCATCTGTCACCACCTCAGGCAAATACTCAGCCCAATCAGTCAGCACGTTGAAGAACTTGTCGAGCCCGGCGAGGATCGGAAGGGCGGTGAAGCCAAATCGCAGGATCTGGAAGGCGGCGGTGGCCCCACCTTGAGTTTGACCGGCGGTGGTCGTCATGGACGCTTCTCCTTTCTAAAATTAGTCAGGACTAAACATAGAACCGGCCGGGTTTTATTGTCAAGGAATAAGTCTTTTAGAAAGGGTGCCATGCACCTGCGGGTTGACGATGAGCTAGATGTAGTGGCGACGCTGGGGGAGCCGCTGCGCCGAGCCCTGTACGAGTTCGTTGTGGCGGCGGGCGAACCGGTGAGCCGCGATGAGGCCGCAGAGGCAGTCGAAGTTTCTCGTCAGGTGGCGGCCTACCACCTCGATCGAATGGCTGATGACGGACTGCTGGATGTCGAGTTCCGCCGGCTGAGCGGCCGGGCCGGGCCGGGGGCTGGGAGACCCTCGAAAATGTACCGTCGCTCCGAGCAGACCTACGACGTCTCGATTCCTCCTCGGCGCTACGAACTGGCGGCACGAATCCTGCTCGCTGCCGCCCGGGAGAGCGGCCTTGAACAAGAAAAGTTGGCTGAGGCTGCACACCGCGCAGGTCTGCAAATCGGCCAGGAGGGCCTCGAGAGCGCTTTGCAGGACACTGGCTACGAACCGGCGCTGGAGGACGGAGAGACCCGGTTTCGCAACTGTCCGTTTCATGTCCTCCGCGAACAGGACCGGGATGCGACCTGCGGACTCAACCTTGCCCTGGTCGAGGGGATGTTGGAAGGCTCCGGGTCTGAGGCGAACGCAGTGCTGGCACCCGAGGATGGGTACTGCTGCGTCCGCCTCCGCTCGTTCTGACGCCCGGGTCACGTAGGGATGGGGTTGGGCGGCCTTCGTTGCCGGCGTCAGCTGCTCAACCTCGCACCGGCAGCACCGCCCTATCGCACCCCGCCTCTCCGTCCACCCTTTCCGATCTCTAAAAATGGATTTGATTTGCTAAAAGGATTCCTACCCGTCTAAAGTCGATCTTCCTTAGTTATAGAGACCTGCCGTCGGCAGGCGACCAGGGAAGAGGAGTCCATATGAGAAACCATCGACCCATCCTCGGAGCGGTCTTCGCAACTGCGATCGTCTTGAGCGCCTGTGCGACCGGCGCCGGGCTCGAAGATCCGCCGCCGACGGCCGCGATCGATCCGCCGTCCACGACCTCGTCCCTGACCACCTCCACTTCCGAACCGTCCACTACCACCTCCTCGGTGATGGAGACTGTCGATCCAGTGGAGTTCACGTTGGCCATGCGAGACCTGTGGACGGATCATGTCGCCTGGACCCGGTTGTTCATCGTCAGCGCGGTAGCTGGCCTTCCCGACACCGAGGCCACCGCCGATCGCTTGCTGCGGAATCAGGCCGACATCGGCGAGGCCGTCGCTGGTTTCTATGGCGAAGAGGCCGGTGAGGCATTGACCGCTCTGCTGCGGGATCACATCCTGGTGGCGGCTGATCTGGTCACCGCCGCCAAGAACGGCGACCAAGACGCCGTGACCGAGGCCAGCACCGCTTGGTATGCCAACGCCGATGAGATCTCGGCCTTCTTGGCGGGAGCCAACCCGGCCTGGCCCGAGGAGACGCTCCGGGACATGATGCATGGCCACCTCGACCAGACCCTGGCCGAGGCCACGGCCCAGTTGACCGGCGATTACGCCGCCAGCGTCGCCGAGTACGACCACATCGTCACCCACATCCTGGAGATGGCAGACACCCTCTCCACCGGCATCATCTCCCAGTTCCCCGACCGATTCAGTGCATAGACCTCCCACCGGAGCCCGGTCGCCTCTCGGCGACCGGGCTCCATTCGGGCGAACACCTACTTCGCGGGAGTCCTCCGATGATCAATTCACCTCCCACCACCGACGAGTCGCCCTTGATACAGATAGTGACTCTTTCAGCGGCCGCCGCCGCCGGCGCCGGCGGTCTTATCCATCTCAAAGTTCTAGGCGACCACCTCGACTTGGCCCTCGTTGCTGGAGGCTTCGCCCTCATGGGCTTGCTTCAGTGGACCTTTGTCTGGTGCATTCTCTCCCGTCCCTCCCATGGAGTGCTCCTGCTCGGAGGGTTGCTGCATGCCGGCATCGCAATGCTCTGGATGGTGTCACGCACCGTCGGTCTTGCCTTCATCAATGGTGCGCAAGATCCAGAGGCCGTAGGCGTCGCCGATCTCGCGGCCAACACGTTCTCTGTGGCCGTAGTCGGTGCCGCTTTTGTCGGATTGGGCCTTTATCGCTCAGGTCAACCCGTAGTCATCCCGCCATCGATCGCCACCCGGGTCAGAGGACTCGTTCTGGCCGGGGCCATCTTCCTCACCGTGCCGGCGTTGCTTGCGCCCCATAGCCATGCGGTTTCTGATTCCCATGTGACGGAGGTCGGCTACGACCATGCGCGGCCGCCAAGCCCGGAGAATTCCGAGCACGATCACGCCGGTGCGTAGCCGGTAACACCGTGCGGGGCGCCGAATTGATTGCGATCACGGAGCACATCCCGCAATGGCCAGCGGGCTGTCGCCGGGACCGCTACCAGACCCCCGGTGATGGACCCGACAATGAGCATTCCCGCGCCATAGGCGAGTCCGATGGCGAGCTAGGTCTCATAGGCTCGCGCAGCAAGGAGATGACCAGCGAAGAGGTAGCGGCCGTGTTCGACGCCGAGGGTTTAACTCCGTATTCATGGTCCAACCGGGCCGGCGACAAATACGACTGGCACCACCACGATTACCACAAGGTGCTGGTGTGTGTCTCGGGATCCATCACCTTCCATCTCAGAGGGGAGGATCGAGAGCTTCGTGCGGGTGAACGCCTCGACCTCCCACCGCGGACGGAGCACGCCGCCACCGTCGGTTCGCACGGCGTGACCTGTTGGGAGGCGGCTCGCCGGTGACGTGCCCTAGGCAGGCGACGCACGGAATGACGACCGTTCTTCGCGCTTGTCGATCCCCAAGAGAAGCAATATCGAGATCGTCACGCCGAGCAGGACCGAGTTGAGGAGGTTCGCCTTCAGGGTCTCGACCGCCGACATAAAAGACACCGTAAGCCCCTCGCGGGGGTCGAGCCGGTAGGCCGGTCCGGTCTGTCCCTCACCATCGGGCCGGCCTTGGTCGACCGAGGGAATCTCGACCACGAGGTTTTCCTTGGCTTCCGCCGCCTCCTCAGGAGTCATGTCGGCGGGTGGCTCGGTCGGAACCGCCGTTAGCACCCCAGCCTCCGTTGTGGTCGTGGTCGGCAAGGACGTGGTTGTGCTCGGCTCGGTAGATGGGGCCGTCGTCGGCGAGCTAACCACCGGGGCCGGGGTGGTTGTTGTTGTGGTCCGAGGAATCGTCGGAGCTACGGCGATGGATGTGGTGGTGGTCCTCGGCGGCGCAATTGTGGTGGTGGGGGAGGCAGTCGTCGTGGTGCTCTTGGGCGGCGCAGTCGTGGTCGTCGTGGGAAGCATGGTCGTTGTAGGTGCGAGCGTGGTCACGGTGGAGGTCGTGGCAGAAGTACTGGAGGTGGTAGATGGAGCAGTGCTCGAGGTGGTTGTCGGCGGCAGCGAAGTCGTAGTGGTAGGCGCACCCCCACCGGTCACGGTGATGAGAACGTTGTCGATGCTCATGTGGCCGTCGTCGACACCCCCAAGGAGCTCAAACTTGATGGCACTCGTCGCTCCCGCGTAGGAAGACAGGTCATAGGTGGCAGGGTTGGGCGAAGAATCGTCGACGTTCATCGGCAACGTGCCGATTAGGTTCCAGCTCATCCCATCCGAGCTGGCCAGCAGGTGGACGACCCCGGCTCCACCGGAACCTGACCCCGAGGAGGAGACCTGCCGGACATAGTCGAAATTCAGAATGATTGACGTGGCGCCATCCGAGTCGAAAGTTCGTCTCGCTCCCCCATCGTCTGGATCCTCCGCGCCAATTTGCAGACAGTTGCCGGTTGCGCAGTGAGAGTGGTTGATCACTTGAACCGCCCCGTTCGATGGCCCATTGCTCTCGCCGATCTCGAGCCACGGCCCCGCCCAGGCCGCAGTGCCGTCGGATCCCGTAAAGGAGATCGACCCGAATTTGTCCTTGTAGGTGACAACGGTGCCCGCCAGTCCGATGGTCGGGAAGAGAAGTCCCGCCCAGACAGTGGCGATCGAGCCGGCTGCGAGCGCCCGCCGCCATCGATGCGGGCGAAAGCCGATGCGGTGCTTCATGAGGAGACCGCGGCCGGCACGAGCGAGGGGGTCACCATCGGTGCCAACGGCAGGCGGAAAGTGAACCAAGTGGTCCCGCGGATGCGCTCGTAGACCAGATCGCCCTCCATCTCCAACATCAACGAGCGGGCGATGTTCAGTCCCAAACCCACGCTTCCTGCGAGGAGGGCACGACGTCCATCGTGCACGAAGCGCTCAAACAGTTTGCCGGCGATGTCGTTGGACACTCCCAGACCATTGTCTACCACCGAGCAGACAAGTTGCTCCCGCTCGATCCGGGCCCAGATTCCGACCTGTTCGCCGCCATGCTTGAGGGCATTGGAAAGAAGGTTGCGGATCACTTGGCGAAGCCGAAGAGGGTCGGCCCAAACCAGGGCATCGGGCACATCCATTTGAATGGTTCGCCCGGCACGAATCCAGGGCGCTACCACGACGTCGATCTCATGGCGGATGTCCGTTGCCCCCGGCTGAATAGTGAGCGCTTCGGCCTCCAGCCGGGCAGCGACCAGCAAGTCTTCGACCATCCGCGAGAGTTCGGCCGATTCGGTGTTGATGAGGCCGATCAACTCGAGACTTGAATCCGGATCGATGATGCCGTTTTCCAGCAACACTTCAGAGAACCCGTAGATCGAGGTCAGAGGCGTCCGAAATTCGTGCGAGAGGCCGGCGATGAATTCGTCCTTGGCCCGGTTGAGGTCTTGCTCGGCCCTGAGTCGGGCTTCGAAGGAGATGTGCCGCTCGCGGAGCTGACGCCGAACAATGAATCGGTAGGCGATCAAGGCGGCTCCCGGAATAAGAAGCGTTACGGTGAACTGGGTGATGCTCGCCAATCGGGAGGCGAAGCTCTCGGTGGCCGCAATCCGATCCTTTATCAATTGCTGTTGCGATCTCAAACCTGATTCGACGAGCGCGAAAAGGCTTTCGTTGGTCTGATTGAGAGCAAGCGCTTCCTCAACCTCGCCGGTCGAAGCGAGTTCGACCACCTTCGCCGCCTTGGCGTGATAGAGGTCCAAGCTGGTGAGGAGCCCGGCATTGAGTGATGGGGCGCTCTCGATAACTTCCCGAAGCGCCTGCAGCGCTTTGGTACCTTCAGTCGTTGCCCGCTGGAGGGCATCAGCGCTGGCACCACCGGCCGCCCGATCGACTGCGAAGAAAACTGCCTGGGCGTTGGCGGCTCGCACCAAAGCCGAGCTTCCGATGGCGGCGTTCGTCCAATGAAGCTGACGGGCGTTGTCCGCTACCTGGCGAGTGCCACTGGCGCTGGTGAAGGCAAGTGCCAGACCGATGGAGGCGATCGCGAAGGCCATTCCCAAGCCCACCGCCAGCAATCGCTTGCGGCTGCGACCGTGATCGCTGTCGCTAGTGGACATGGAAAACATATCGGTCTAGGGCCGCGACGACCATGAGGACCATTAGCCGCACGCAAACGGGCTAGTCCGTTTCGACCTTGGGGGTTCGAGTCGCCTGGCCACCAAATTGATCGAAGCCGGTGGAGAGGCCTGGACACCTTCCCGATCTAGGCAGTCCCCGGTCCCCTCACTGGTAGCTGTGTCGAAACATGACCGCAATGCGTTGCCCGGCCCTAGCCACCTTCGGGATGCTGTGGTCGTGAGTGCGCTGACACGAACCCCCCATCACGATCAGGTCACCATGGCCCGAGGCCCAACCCAGGCTGGGTCCGCCGCCCTTCGGCCGGATGCGGAAAGTTCGCTGATCGCCGAGAGACAGAATGGCCACGGTCGCCTCATCGAGGTTGCGGGCAATGCGATCGCCATGCCAGGCAACGCTGTCTTTTCCGTCCCGATAGAGGTTGCAAGTGATTCGATCGAGTAACACGCCGTAACGCTGAGTTAAGACCGCGGACATGTCGCCGATCATCTCCAGTCCGGCCGGGATTTGTTCTCCTCCGAATGAGGCAACCAGCCTCGGACGAGGGACCTCCATGCCGCGGATCCGTTCGACTCCCTCGCGCCAGTCGAGTCGCTCGAGCGCCTTGACGAAGAGTTGGTCGGGATCCGACGCCCACCCCGGTCGGCGGTCAATCCAGGCGCCCCTTCCCAGATCGAAACGCGCGATGCCTTGGAACGATCGATCGAATCCTCCTGACGGGGTGGAGAAGAGCGATCCCTGCATTGCCATCTCAGGCACGAGGGGCTCTCAGAGCTTCGGGCTTTTCGCGCAAACGGTCGAGTCCATCGAGGATGAGGTCAAGGCCAAATTCAAATTCGGTTTGATCGTCGCACCAACCCAAGGTGGAGCCGGGGTCGTCGTGGCCGATTTCCATCATCATTTCCATCAGATTCGGTAGCTCGGTCGCCATCTGTTCCAACATCTCGCCGGCAACTTCTTCGCCTGCCTCGACGTCATCGGGTTCGAACAGCTCCTGTGTGAACCCCAGAGCACGACTGCCCAACGCGTGAATGGCGTGATGTGCCAGATCGTAGGAGAAGCCCCCCCGACGCATTAGTCCCAAGAGCTCTTCGTAGTAGGCG
Source organism: Acidimicrobiia bacterium (assembly GCA_050742075.1). GTDB lineage: Bacteria > Actinomycetota > Acidimicrobiia > Spongiisociales > ZC4RG35 > JACCTH01. The sequence goes on along the minus strand of JBOGEW010000269.1, from coordinate 1,704 downwards.
AGTATCGGCGGGCTCATCCTTGTCCGTGTCTCGATCACAGCCGGAGCCCACGGATGGCGCAGGAGCACCTGGCGGGCCGTCAGGATGCGCTCGCGCACGGCGATCTTCCAGTCGAAGGAGGACGGCATTTCTGCGGCGGTCGCTTCGTTGAGCTCGGCGAGTACTTGCTCGACAATCCCGTCTAACACCGCCTCCTTGTTGGCCACGTGGTAGTAGAGCGACATCGCCTCGACGCCGAGGACGGTGGCAAGATTGCGCATCGTGAGCGACGCCACTCCTCCTTGGTCGGCAGTCTCGACCGCGGCAAGAAGGACTTTGTCGCGGGTTAAAGGATCCCGTGACTCTGTTGGCGGTTTCGCTTTCGTCGTCGTCATGAGTTCTCCGTCGCGACTTGACAACCTTACTGCGTATGGTTACATTACTAGAGAAGCCTTACAACGTAAGACAAGGAGACGGGATCACAACAGAAACTCAGGCCGCGATCGATTACGTCGCCGGCGGCCAGGCCCATGGAAAAGGTGGTTATCACCGTATGAACCCCAGTTACTCAAAAACGTACCCAGCCCGCTTGGCCATCGACTATCCCGACCGGCTCAGCAGACTAACCACGGCTTTCCGTGTGTTTTGGGCTGTTCCGATCCTGGTAGTCCTCGGATTCCTTACCGCCAACGGAACCGAAACGGTGACTACCGAAGCCGGCGAACGGGTTTCCAGCACCGGAGGCGGAATCTCCGCGGGCCTGTTTGTCGGGACGCTGTTGATGATCCTCTTCCGGATGAAGTACCCGCGCTGGTGGTTCGAATTCGCCCGCGAGCTTGCTCGTTTCTCGGCTCGAGTAGGAGCGTACCTCGGATTGCTCACTGACCGGTATCCGTCTACGACCGACGAACAAGCGGTCCATCTCGATATCGACTATCCCGATGTGGAGCGCGATCTCAACCGCTGGTTACCGCTGGTGAAGTGGATCCTGGCAATTCCTCATTACGTCGTGCTGGTGCTGTTGACGGTTTTGGCCCTGCTGGCCGTCCTTGTTGCCTGGTTCGCCATCCTCATAACCGGTCGCTACCCCCGTTCGCTTTTCGATTTCGTGGTGGGCGTCGGCCGCTGGAGCCTGAGGGTCAACGCGTACGCTTTTCTGCTTGTCACCGACCGTTATCCGCCGTTCAGCCTTCGCTGAGTCCGTTAGCTGGCAGTGAGCGACCTTTACTCGAGGCTGCAAGAGTCGGCCGGAATCATTCGGGAACGGACCGGCGTGGAGACTCACGACGTCGTCGTGGTGCTCGGCTCGGGGCTCGGAAACTATCCACTAACCATCGATCGGCACACGGCGGTGCCTTATGCCGAGCTTCGGTTCCCGACCCCGAACGCTCCGGGACACGCCGGCACCGCCTACTCGGCCCGGTTGGGATCTCGCCAGGTGCTCCTCCTGGCCGGACGGGTCCATGCCTACGAGGGGGTGTCGATGGAGTCGGTGACTTTTCCGGTCAGAGCGGCGATCCTTGCCGGTGCCCAGCAGGTAATCCTCACCAATGCGGCCGGTGGATGCGGCGACAGGATCGAACCTGGTGACCTGGTCCTCATCACAGATCATCTCAACATGTCCGGAATCAGTCCGCTGGCCGGAGAGAACGACCCGCGGCTTGGTCCTCGATTCCCGGACATGAGCGATGTCTACACCCAGGAATTGCGCGCCAGGGCACACAC
>JBOGEW010000268.1:0-7863 GCA_050742075.1 Acidimicrobiia bacterium | reverse complement strand
GATGTGACCTGGTTATCCGCAACGGCCTGGTCCTCACACCTGATGGTCCGGAGGCAGCCGATGTCGCCATCAACGGGACAGCGATCGCCGACCTCGGTAGTTCTTTCGACGGCACCGAGGAATTCGACGCCGCCGGCGCCTGGGTGGGACCAGGTCTGGTCGACCTTCACTCTCACTTCCGCGAACCCGGCTACGAATGGAAAGAGGACATCCGGAGTGGTTCTCAAGCGGCGGCGGCGGGCGGCTACACCGCGGTAGTAGTGATGCCCAACACCCAACCAGCGGTCGACTCCGGTCATATTGCCCGATTGATCCAGGATCGATCCCGTCAGGCGGGGTATTGCGACGTCATCCCCGCCGGCGCCATCACGATGGCCCGGGAAGGGACCATGCTCTCCCATCTCGACGAACTGTGGGCAGAGGGGGTGCGGGTGTTCACCGACGACGGTGACTCGGTCGACGATTCGGGCCTGCTCCGGGTGGCGATGGAATATCTCGCCGAACGCGGGGCGGTGGTTGCCCAGCACGCCGAGGACCGGCATCTGTCGGCTGGCGGCCACATGCACGAAGGTCCGTTGTCCTCCCGCCTAGGGATGAAGGGCATCCCTTCCGAGGCTGAAGAGGTGATCGTCGCCCGTGATGTGGCATTGGCCAGGCTGACCGGTTGCCGCTACCACGCCCAGCACGTGTCAAGTGCCCGCACCACCCGGTTGCTGCGCTTGGCCAAGGCGGAGGGCCTGGTCGTGACGGCCGAGGTCACTCCGCATCACCTCGTATTCGATGACAGCGCCGTTGCCTCACTCGATCCGGCCTTCAAAATGTACCCCCCATTGCGAAGCGCCGACGATCGCCTCGAGTTGCAGGCGGCCCTGAAATCGGGATTGATCGACGCCGTCGCCACGGACCACGCCCCCCACTCCGCTTTCGAGACCGAAGTCACGTTCGAGGAAGCACCGCCGGGCGTGATCGGCTTGGAGACCTCAGCGGCCGCGGTGCTTTCCTATTGCCATCTCGATCAGGCTTCGTTCTTCGAACGTCTTTCCATCGCACCGGCCCGGATCGCCCAACTCACTCGCCACGGACGACCGCTGGCTCCGGGTGAGCCTGCCAACCTGACCGTGCTTGCCCCCCGAGAAGAGTGGATCGTGAACGACTTCCGTTCGAAGTCGCACAACTCGCCGTTCCGCTCTCTCACGCTGAGCGGTCGGGTGCGAGCGACGATTTTCGAGGGGCGTCTGACTCACGCCCTGGTCGCCTGATGCCACCCCGGCCCGGGTTGTTGGTCACGGCCGATGGTGCAGTGTTCCGCGGAATCAGCGTCGGAGCAGATGGGGTGAGCACCGGTGAGGTCGTGTTCAACACCGCCATGACTGGATACCAAGAGGTTCTTACTGATCCGTCATATGCGGGTCAGGTGGTCGTTATGACCTCGGTCCACATCGGCAATTACGGAATCTCCGCCACTGACGACCAGGCACCGGCGCCGGCCGCGGCGGGCATGGTGATGCGAAGCCTCGCCTCCCGGCCGTCGAGCTGGAGGGCCGAGGGGTCCCTGGCTGAGATCTTTGCCGAGCGAGGACTAGTGGCTCTTGCCGAGGTCGATACCCGTCGCCTCACCAGGCATATCCGCCAGCAAGGGGCGATGCCGGCGGCGATGGGAAGCGGGATGTCCGCGTTGGAGTTGGCAACGCGAGCCGCTTCGGCGCCGCGAATGGAAGGACAGGCTCTCGCCTATCAGGTCTCGACTCCCCACGTCTATCAGGTGCTGGCCCAGGGCGAGCGGAAGGGGAAAGTGGTGGCGATCGACCTGGGTATCAAGCGCGACATTCTCCGACAACTGACCGAACGGGGGCTCGAGGTCGATGTCGTGCCCGCTACCGCCACCGCCGCCGAAATCAAGCATCGACAACCGGATGGAGTCTTCGTATCCAACGGCCCCGGCGATCCCGAACCGCTGCTCGAGACAGTGGCGACGCTCCGAGAGCTCATCGGGGAGGTTCCGATCTTTGGAATCTGCCTGGGTCACCAGGTTTTCGGGCTGGCCCTGGGGGCACGAACCTTCAAGCTCCCGTTCGGCCACCACGGCGGCAACCATCCGGTGCGACGCCTCCTCGACGGAAAAGTGGCCATCACCAGCCAGAACCACGGCTTCGCGGTGGATCTGCAAAGCCTGACCAAAGGTGGAGGCGAGGGACCGGCGGGCGACCTGCCGACCAAGGTCGAGACCGACTTCGGAGTGGTGACCCCGACCCATCAGAACCTCAACGACGGGACTCTGGAAGGGATGAGGAGCCTCGATGTCCCCGCCTTCTCGGTTCAATTTCATCCGGAGGCGGCACCCGGACCTCGCGATTCGGTGGCCCTTTTCGACGACTTCCTTGACCTGATGGATCGTGGATAGACGCACCGATCTCCGCTCGATCCTTCTGGTTGGCCAGATGGTTGGCCCGATGGTTGGCCCGATGGTCGGTTCAGGGCCGATCATCATTGGTCAGGCCGGCGAGTTCGACTATGCAATGGACCTAGTCCGTGCCTAAGCGCACCGATCTCCGCTCGATCCTTCTGATCGGTTCAGGGCCGATCATCATTGGTCAGGCCTGCGAGTTCGACTACTCGGGAACACAGGCCGCCAAGGTCCTGCGGCGCGAGGGATACCGCGTCATTCTCTGCAATTCGAATCCGGCCACGATCATGACCGACCCCGAATTCGCCGATGCCACCTACATCGAGCCCATCACCCCGGAGGTAGTCGAAGAGATCATCGCCCGGGAGCGGCCGGACGCACTGCTCCCCACGCTCGGCGGACAGACGGCATTGAACGTCACCATGGCCCTCCACCATCGCGGGACCCTCGAGCGCTTTCGAACCCAGCTCATCGGGGCCGGGATCGAGGCGATCGAGCGGGCCGAGGATCGGGGCAAATTCAAGATGGTGATGGAACAGGCCGGTTTGGCGGTTCCCCGGGCGGCATACGCGACCTCGCTCGATGAAGCCATCGCCCACGCCGAGGAGATCGGTTACCCGGTCATGATCCGACCCTCGTTCATTCTCGGGGGCGGCGGAACCGGCATCGCCTCCGAGCGAGCGGACCTGGTGGAAGTGGCTCGCCGGGGGATCGACACCTCTCCGGTCGGCGAGGTCCTCGTGGAAGAGTCGGTCTACGGTTGGAAAGAGTTCGAGCTCGAAGTGATGCGAGACCGTAACGACAACGCGGTAGTGGTCTGTTCGATCGAAAACCTCGATCCGATGGGAGTTCATACCGGAGACTCGATCACCGTGGCACCGATCCAGACCCTTTCCGATCGTGAGTACCAGGAGATGCGCGACGACGCTATTCGCGTGCTTCAGGCGATCGGAGTCGAGACCGGGGGATCAAACGTCCAGTTCGCCGTCGATCCCGCCACTGGCCGCCGGCTGGTGATCGAGATGAACCCTCGCGTGTCTCGTTCCTCTGCGTTGGCTTCCAAGGCCACTGGCTTTCCCATCGCCAAGATCGCTGCCCTGCTGGCTGTCGGTTACACCCTCGACGAGATTCCCAATGACATCACCCGCGCCACGCCAGCCTCATTCGAGCCGGCACTCGACTATGTGGTCGTGAAGGTACCCAGATTCGACTTCGCCAAGTTCCCCAAAGCCCCTACCCGGCTGTCGACATCGATGCGAAGTGTCGGCGAGGCGATGGCGATCGGGCGCACATTCCCCGAGGCACTGCAGAAGGCCCTTCGCAGCCTTGAGAACAATCGTTTCGGGCTCAACGCCGATCCCATCGAGAAGGTCATGGACAGCTACGACGACGCCGCTTTGCTGGCAGAGATTGCGGTTCCGACCCCGAATCGCATATTTCAGGTGGCAGAGGCGATTCGTCGCGGCCTGTCGTCCGAGAGTGTGGCCGCCGCATCCCGCATCGATCCCTGGTTCATCGATCAAATCGCAGAAACCGTTGAGGTTCGTCGCCGTCTTGAAACCTCGCCTCCCGACCGGCACCCGCTGGAGATTGCCAAGCGGTATGGATTCTCTGACCGCCAACTCGGCTACCTGTGGGGTCAGACAGAGGCAATGATTCGTGAAACCCGCCTGGCGCTCGGAGTCAAAACCACCTTCAAGACCGTCGACACCTGCGCCGCCGAATTCGTCGCCCACACCCCATATATGTATGGAACCTTTGAAGAGGAGGACGAGGTCCCGCCAGCCTCGAAGCCGCGAGTATTGGTCCTGGGCTCGGGGCCGAATCGGATCGGGCAGGGTATCGAGTTCGATTACTGCTGTGTCCATGCCGCATTCGCTCTGCGCGAAGCCGGGTACGAAACAGTGATGGTCAATTGCAATCCCGAGACCGTTTCCACCGACTATGACACCGCCGATCGGCTCTACTTCGAGCCCCTCACCACCGAGGACGTCCTGGCGGTGGTCGATGCCGAACGGCCGGAAGCGGTAATCGTCCAACTGGGTGGGCAGACACCGCTCAATCTGGCGCGCGAGCTGGCCGATCGGGGAGTGCCGATCGCCGGTACCAGCCCAGCTTCGATCGAGGCCGCCGAAGACCGCGAGCAATTCGCGGCGTTGTGCCGCCGGCTGGGCGTGCGCCTGCCACCCCAGGGGGTCGCCATGTCCCCGATCGACGCCAGCGAGGTGGTCGATCGCATCGGGCTTCCGGTGCTCATTCGACCCTCGTTCGTGCTCGGAGGTGCCCGCATGAGGGTCATCTACAGCTACGACGAGCTTTCGGCCTACCTGGCGGACCTTTACGAGAATTATCCCGAACTGACCGGTGCGCCGTTGCTCATCGACCGGTTCCTCGAAGCGGCGACTGAAGTCGACGTGGACGCCATCTTCGACGGACATGAGACCCTGATCGGAGGAATCATGGAACACGTCGAGGAAGCCGGCGTCCATTCGGGAGACTCGGCCTGTGTGATCCCACCGCCGACTCTGAGTGAGGAGGCACAGAAACAGATCATCTCTATAACTGAGGAACTGGCCGAGGCGCTCGAGGTGCGGGGACTGATCAACATCCAATTTGCGGTCAAAGGCGATGACGCTTTCGTGCTGGAGGCCAATCCACGAGGATCACGCACGGTGCCATTCGTTTCCAAGGCCATCGGCATCCCGATGGCGAAGGTGGCGGCCCGGGTGATGATGGGCGCGACCCTGGAGGAACTGCGCCGGGAGGGACTGATACCAGAAAGGAGTCGGGGCGGGTTCGTCGCGGTCAAGGAGGCAGTGATGCCATGGGATCGATTTCCGGAAGAGGACATCGTTCTCGGCCCCGAGATGAGATCGACCGGTGAGGTGATGGGCATCGGTCCCGACGTCGGAGTGGCCTATGCCAAGGCTCTTCTGGCGGCGGGCCACGTCCTTCCCGACCGTGGAACTGTCTTCTTGTCGTTCGCCGATCGAGACAAGCCCACTGGCCTGGCCGTCGCCCAGGCATTCACCATGCTTGGCTTCCAGCTCGTCGCCACACCCGGAACCGCCAAGTATCTCCGGCACCATGCAGTCGAGGCGGGAGTCGTCGACAAAGTCGGGGAGGGACCGGACGACGCTCGGCGCCGGATTGAGGCGGGAGAGGTGCACCTCGTTATCAACACTCCCCGGGGAGGAAGAGCCCGCTCGGATGGGCGGCTGATCCGCCACACTGCTCGCCGCTTCGACGTTCCCTGCGTTACCACCATCGCTGGTGCCCTGGCAGTAGCGCGGAGCCTCCGCTCGGGGCCGGGAGCGATATTCAAACCGCGCAGCCTCCAGGAGTGGCACTCGTGAGACAGCAGCCGTTACCTGGCCAGACTTGGGCCCCCCCTTCGGCGCGAGAAGAAACTTATCTGTTTCCTCCCCCAGCGAGCATTTGGGGGAGGTGTCGCCGGAGGCGACAGAGGGGGCGGCGCACCCCCCTCCCGCCCGGGTGAGAAACACAGTGAAACCCGAGCCTGATCTCACTACGAGGCTGGGTCCACTGGTTCTGCGATCGCCTCTGATTGCGGCGTCGGGGACCGTGGGGTCAGTGGTTGAACTCGCTGGCGTTGCCGATCTCTCTGTATACGGGGCGGCGGTGGCAAAGTCGGTCAGTGCCGAGCCCTGGAGCGGGCGACCGGCTCCCCGGGTAGCACCGGCGGGGATCGGGATGCTGAACGGCATCGGGATCCAGAACCCTGGCATCGAGGCCTGGCGGAATGAAGTTGGTCCCCGGCTCGAGAACTTGGATACGCCAGTGTGGGGCTCCGCAGTTGGGCATACATCGGAAGAGTTCGGATTGGTCGCCAAAGGACTCGAAGCGGGCGGGGTAAGCGCGATCGAGGTCAACCTCTCCTGCCCCAACCTCGACGGGCTGATGTTCTCGCTCGATCCCCGAGCTGCGGAGGAAGCAGTTAGAACCGTCCGCCAGGCGGTCTCGATCCCGATCGGAGCCAAACTTTCTCCCAATCTGATCGACCCGGTGCCGGTGGCCTCGGCCTGTGCCGCGGCAGGAGCCGACTTTCTCACCCTCACCAACACGATCTGGGGAGCAGGCGTCGACCTCCGATCGCGGCGTCCAAAGCTGAGCGGCGTCATTGGGGGATATTCGGGCCCTCCGCTGAAGCCGATCGCCCTGCGCTTCGTGATCGAGGTTCGCAACGCTCTGCCGGCGATGCCGATCGTCGGGTGCGGGGGAGTGACCAGTGGGAGGGATATCGCCGAATATCTGATTGCTGGAGCCCAGGCAGTGGCGGCGGGGACGATCCACCTGGCCGAGCCGCGGGCCGGAAGGCGCTTGACTGACGAGCTTCTGGAGTGGATGCGAAAGCACAAGGTCACTTCGGTCGACTCGCTCGTCGGCACCCTCGACCTCTCGTGACCGAACTCTTCGTAGCCCTCGACTTCGACTCATCGGAAAAAGCCGTGCGGATGGCGGGTGAACTGCTTCCGCAGGTCGATGGGTTCAAAGTCGGTCTCGAGCTTCTACTTGGTCCCGGCCCGGCGACTATCGCGGCGATTCGACAACTTGGAAAGCCCGTCTTCGCCGACGCCAAGCTCCACGACATTCCCCACACGGTTTCGGGCGCTGCTCGCCAGCTCGGCAGACTCGGCGCCCGATATGTGACGGCTCACGCTGCCGGCGGCCCGGTCATGCTGGCGGCCGCGGTCGAGGGCCTAGCTGATGGCAGCTCCGGTCATCCGGCCGGGATATTGGCCGTCACCGTTCTGACCAGCATTGATGACATAACTCTCAAGTCTGCCGGCATCGGGGGAACCCTTGGCGAGCAGGTGGCGCGGCTCAGTCGGATGGCTGCAGCCTCTGGTTGCGAGGGTGTGGTCTGCGGGGTGAAACAACTCGGTGTCGCCGCTCAGGTGGCCCCGGACTTGATTCGTGCTACACCGGGAATTCGCCACGGGTCATCGAAGGATGATCAGGCGCAGGTCGCGAGCGCCGAGGAAGCCGTCGCCCGCGGAGCCAGCATCATCGTGGTTGGACGGCCAATCACCCGTGCGGCCGATCCTGTAGCGGCGGCGGCCAGTTTTTTTCGGTTTGTGGGTGAGTAGGGCTGTTGAGCGGCCGAAGCGACCCTGGGTCGGCGATCTAGCGGGGGTCGAGGGCGTCTGAGGTATAGGTCGCGGCGGCGTCCCAGAGGAGGAAGTCGAGAACCCCGGCATCGGCCGCGGCGTCGATCTGGGCCCGGACTTCGGTCGGGCCGTAGTCGATCCCCAGGGAGAAGTCCTGGAGCCAGCCGATCACCGTCGCCTCGGTACCTTCCACCTGGCGCTGGAATTCGGACAATGATCGAAAGACGATGTCATAAGGGCTGGCATTGGGATGCACAACGCCGTACTCGTTGGGCCCCCAGTGCGATGGATACACCATCGGGGCGACGTAGTCGACCGTCTTCGCGA
>JBOGEW010000267.1:0-5046 GCA_050742075.1 Acidimicrobiia bacterium | reverse complement strand
GTTCTGTTCATCGGACTGGAGCTAACGACGGCGCCGCTTTTCATGTTGGCGGGGTGGCGCAAGGGAGACATCAAGTCGAACGAGGCGTCGCTCAAGTACTACATCCTCGGCGTTCTGTCGACTGCGCTGATGCTCTTTGGGATGTCGCTCATCTTTGGCCTGACGGGCGAGGTGTCGTTCGCTGGAATCAGAGAGGGCATCGCCGATGCCGCCGCCGGTGACGCTTCGACGGCCTTAGGTTTGGCAGTGCTCTTGATCATCGTCGGTTTTGGATTCAAGGTCTCCGCCGTGCCTTTCCACTTCTGGGCCCCCGACACTTATGAGGGCGCGCCGACCCCGGTCACCGCCTACCTCTCGGTCAACTCCAAAGCGGCGGGCTTCGTCGGCATGCTGATCCTGATGTATCTCGCCCTGCCTGGTGCCTCCAACTTCTGGGCGCCGGCCCTCTGGATCATGGCCGCGGCCTCGATGACGATCGGCAACTTGGCGGCTCTCCGCCAACAGAACATCGTCAGGCTGCTGGCGTACTCCTCGATCGCTCAAGCCGGCTTCATGCTCGTTCCGTTCGCCGCGGCGGCGGTGGGCGGGGCCGACCTGTCCGAAGCCTTTTCGGCCACGGTCGTCTACCTGGTCATCTACTCGATCATGAACCTGGGGGCATTTGCGGTCGTGATCGCCGGAGCTCGCAAGACCGGAACCGGCGACATCGATGGCTGGGCCGGCCTCGGCTCCTACGACCCCCGGTTGGGGGTGCTGGCGGCGCTCTTCTTCTTCTCGCTAGCCGGGATCCCCCCCCTGGCGGGATGGTTCGCCAAGTTCGTCATGTTCCGCTCGGTCATGATCGCCGGAGGAACCTCGACGGTTGTGCTGGCGGTGATCGCCGCCGTCAACAGCGTCATCGCCTTCTACTACTACGCCCGGGTGGTGAAGTCGATCTGGCTCGATGGGGCTCCCGCCACCGCCCTCGGTGATCGCGCCGACATCCCCGCTGGTTCCCTCCGGCTCTCCCTCGTCATCGCCGGGGTGTTGACGGTGCTGATCGGGATCTACCCGACCCTGGCCTCGGTCTTCGGGGACGCCTCCCGCGTTCTCGCCGCCGGCTAATCCATTCTTGCGTAACGTGGCGCCCTTTTCCCCCGGGGTTTTTACGCAAGAATGGAAAGAGGGGGATTTAGTCCTCGAACTCCTGCTCGAGCATCGAGTAAAGATTGTGGTCGATCCATTGCCCGCGGATCAAGAGTTCTTCGCGCAGCACCCCTTCCTTGGAGAACCCGAGCTTCTTCGCCACCTTCTCGGAAGCGTCGTTGCCGACGGCGATTCGTAAGACGATCTTGTGATACCCGAGTTCCTGGAAGCCCACTCGCATGATGGCTTTGGTGGCTTCGCCGGCGAGCCCTTGTCCGGTCGCGTCGGTTCGAATCCAATAGCCGATCTCACCGGTTCGAGTGAGCCGAGAGACTCCCCAGGTGGAGAGGTTGCCGATGTGGCGGCGCGGGTCTCCCTTTCGACGAAGTGCCCAGTCGTACGCCTTGCCATCCTTCCAGGCTTCGAGGCTATCCCGGATGTAGATGGCGGCATCCTCTTTCCGATACCCGGGGTGAGCCCACGGCAGCCATTCGTTGAGAGCCGGAAGCGACCCCTGAACCGCCTCGGTCAGAGCCGAGATGTCGCGTCGCGAGAAACGACGCAAGATCAACCGCTCAGTTTGGATCCGGTCGCTAGGCATGGGAACCGAGCCTATAACGTGGTTCGGTGACGGATCGCCTTCGAATCCTTCCCGAGCTCCCCTCAGACGACGGCAAACCAACTGCGTCGGTGCTGGTTCCCCTCTTCGAAGACGAGGCCGGCGAGCTCCGAGTGGTGCTGATCAAGCGGCCCGAAACCATGCCCACCCACGCCGGCCATATCGCTCTCCCCGGAGGCCGGCCCGATCCCGGAGACCGTGACCCGGTCCACACCGCGCTGCGCGAGGCCGAGGAAGAGGTAGGCATACCCCAGGACGTGGTGGAGGTCTGGGGCTATCTCCCGGCGATTCACACCGTCGAATTCAGCTTGATGGTCATCCCCGTCGTCGGTTCGTTCGATCGGAAGATCGAGTTGATTCCCAGCCCGCGCGAAGTGGCAGGCATCTTTACTCCTGCCCTCCGGGAGCTAGCCGAACCGGACCTTTGGGTACTCGAGATCTGGGAGGGTCGACGGGTCTGGTTCTTCGACCTCGGCGGGGAGCTTCTTTGGGGAGCGACGGCGAGGATTCTTCGCTGGCTCGTCGGCCTTGACGCCCTCCCGTGAGCGCCCCTGGACTTCGATTTTGGGGGCGGTCCGGGCGACCCGCGCCTTGTCGGTGTCGTCGATGGTGACGTCGACATCCTTTCGGGCCGTTTGAGTACGGATCTGCTCGAGCTGGCGCCTAGTTATTTCGAGCGTCGCCATCCGGGCGGCGATAGCCGGCGACGCTCCCGAATACCTCGGTGCTCGAGCGGCGGTCGCCGGGGCTTCGGGCGCAGTCTGGGCGCGGAGCTCGTCGAGCTCGCGGCGGGTGATGTCGAGGGTCTCGGCGAGGAGATCGCGGTCGAGCTCGAGCGAGCGGAGCCTGGTGTTGGCGTGGCGAAGATTGCGATCGAAAAGCTCCCGGCGAAGCCCGCCGACCAGATAGCCCAAGAGTCCGCCCCCGATCAAGCCCAATATCAATACGCCGAGAATCGAAACGTCGTTCATATACGGCCTCCCAGACCTTCCTCGACTCTAGCCCGGAGTGGCTAGTTCGCGACCGGGGAATGGCGCAGCAGTCCAACAACGATCCCATCGACTAGCGCCTCCCATGAGGCTTCGATCACGTTTTCATGAACGCCGAGAGTGGTCCAGGACCAATCTCCGTCTGCTGTCTCGAGCAGGACCCGCACCGTCGCTCCGGTCCCATCCGAAGAATCGAGGACTCGCACCCGGTAGTCGGTCAGGCGCAGTCCGTCGATCTTGGGATAGTGACCACGCAAGGCGGCTCGGAGTGCCTGGTCGAGGGCATTGACCGGTCCGTTGCCCTCACCTGTCGTCACCAAACGCTCTTCCCCGACCGTTAGTTTGACCGTGGCTTCCGCCACCACGTTTCCGGACGCGGTGCGCTCGACGAAGGTCCGGAAAGATTCCAGCGCGAAGAAGTCCTGCTCCCATCCGAGTGTTCTCCTGATGAGAAGCTCGAACGACCCGTCGGCCGCCTCGTACTGGTAGCCGCGGTGTTCCAGTTCCTTCACCCGCCCCAGAACCAGGCGGGCGTCCTCCTCGGTCAACTCCAACCCGAGCTCGGAAGCCTTGCGCATCACCGCCACCCGTCCGGCTTGCTCGGAGACCACCATCCGGGTGAAGTTCCCGACTCCTCCCGGTGGCGTGTGTTCATAGGCGTCGGGGCGACGAGCCAAGGCGGAGGTGTGGAGACCGGCTTTGTGGGTGAAGGCTGATGAGCCGACGTAAGGCCGGTGAGGGTCGAGGGAGATGTTGACTATTTCGGCGATGTGATGGGAGGTCGGGGAGAGTTCGGCCAGGCGGTCTCTGCTCAGGACCGGAATCCCCATCTTGAGAACGAGATCGGGAATGACCGAGCACAGATCAGCATTGCCAGTGCGCTCGCCATAGCCGTTGATGCAGCCCTGGATCTGGCGAGCGCCGGCTCCGACGGCGGCGAGTGAGGATGCGACCGCACACCCGGCGTCGTTGTGAAAGTGAACCCCGATCTCCGCTTCGGGAAGCTCGGCCGCCACCTTGCCGATGGTTTCGGTGATTTGCTGGGGGAGGGTCCCGCCATTGGTATCACAGAGCACCAGTCGGTCGGCTCCCGCCTCAAGTGCGGCTCTGAGGACCCGGAGGGCGTAATCGGAATTGGCGAGGTAGCCGTCGAAGAAGTGCTCGGCGTCGAAGAAGACCCGACGATCGTGTTCGCGCAGGTAGGCGACTGAGTCGGAGACCATCCGCAGTCCTTCGTCGAGATCGGTTCGCAGGGCCTCCCGCACGTGGTAGTCCCATGCTTTTCCGACGATGCAAATCGTCGAGGTTCCTGCCGCGATCAACGCTTGGAGTTGTTGGTCATGACTCGCTGCTGTGTGCGGACGCCGGGTGGAGCCAAATGCGACCAAAGTGGCATTGCGGAAGTCGAGCTCCTTTTGGGCTCGGGCAAAAAAGGCGTCGTCTTTGGGTAGTGCGCCCGGCCAGCCGCCCTCAACAAAAGCAACTCCCAGCTCATCGAGCAGACCCGCGATCCGGAGCTTGTCTCCGACGGTGAGCGAGATTCCCTCCTGCTGCGAGCCATCGCGAAGAGTCGTGTCGTAGATCTCGAGGTTTAGGTCCGGCATATCTGTCTCATTTCGGGAAAGGCAACAAAAAACCCTTCGCTGGGCGAAGGGTCGAAGGCACGCGCCAATTGTGGCGCATGCCTATGGGATAATGATGATGTCGAATCGGGCGGCCATCTGCCCGAAGTATCGTCCCGATAGGGGCGACAGTCAACAGATGATCGCCTTCAACTGTTCAATCCAAGCGGTGTTAGTGGTTTCCGCGGTCGAACGAGCAGAGTTAGTGCCCTCCTTTCAGGGCCTAGGAATTTCCCAGGAGTTGACAGAAGCGCTTGCGTTGGAAGGAATTGTCACGGCGTTTCCCATTCAGGCGCTGACGATCCCAGACGCTCTCGACGGCCGTGATATCTGCGGCAAGGCCAAGACCGGATCGGGAAAGACACTCGCCTTCGGGCTTCCAATGCTGGAGATGATCGGAGCCGCCGAGCCCCGGCGCCCCCGTGGTTTGGTAGTAGTTCCAACGCGTGAGCTGGCGGCGCAGGTGGCGGCGACGCTGGGACCACTCGGTCGGGTCAAGGGGAAGCGCGTGTTGGCGGTATATGGGGGGACTTCCATCAGGGACCAGGTGTCATCGCTGGCAGTTGGAGTCGAGGTGATCGTCGCCACCCCGGCCCGATTGATTGATTTGCTCGAGCGTGGCACGGTGCACCTCGACAGCCTGGAGATGTTGGTGATCGACGAGGCCGACGAGATGGCGGATCTCGGGTTC
>JBOGEW010000266.1:0-5448 GCA_050742075.1 Acidimicrobiia bacterium | reverse complement strand
TGCCGGCTGTCTTCGGGATAAAGCTCCTGAGAAGCTTGGTCCGAGTATGAGTAGTCCTCACCCTGAAAGCCGATGCGCACGCCGGCCAAGTTAACCCAGGCGGGCGAGGTGCCCGCTAGTCGCCGTTCACTCCCAGAGCCGCAGCACAGGCTTCGACTGCCGGGCCGAAATCGGGATCATCGGTGGGGAGCTGTTCCGGAGGGAAAGGAGCAAAGGTGCCATCAAAATCGGCCACAGGATCGGGGAAATCCTCCACACCGCTGGAGCGCATGCAACCGGCATAGTCCTGAAGCTGGGCGCGAATCATCACCTGCAGGCCGGGTGAGTTTTCGAGTCCGAGAAATCCACTCAAGGGCCCGGCACAGAGAGTGACAGCCTGCCGAAACCCCGGATCGGTGGCGACTTCTCCGGCGAGAGCGCTCAGGTCTGGTCGGCCCTCGTCATCGACCGCGATCGCTTCTGAGTCAAAGCCGGCCGCGCTCATACACGCCCTGAACATGGCGACCGCCTCGGCGCCCGTAGCGGGCGAAGCGGTCGTCGTGGTTGTCGGAACTGTCGCCTCCGAAACCTCGGCGGCTGGAACCGAACAACCGACGATGCAGAGGAGAAGGATCCCCCCGACCAACCGTCGCATCTCGCTCGAGCCTAGGCGCGAACGCTGGTTGATTTACCGGCGGTGGCGCGCTTTGCCGAAACCGGCTTCGACTCCCGGTTCGGTCTTTTCGAGCTTGAGCGAGAACAATGTCGGTCGCCGCGCTCCGAACACCTTCGTCTGATCAACCTCCAACTCGGCTCGGGTGCCGGTCAGATCTACCTGAACAGCTCCGCACCGGCTGCATTTGCTGCGGCTCCCGGCGGTCACGTAGTTGTGATGCCCGCCATTACACGAACGGGTACTCGTCATTTGCCCTCCCTCCCCCTACCACTCTAAGTGGGGGCGGGGTGATGTTGAGTAACCAGCCACCGATTGGTCCGCTGGCACTAGCCCTCCCGCAAAGGCCCCTACTAGGGATCGGTCAGCATCATCGCGAGGTCCCGAACTCGTACCTCGTCGCCCCTCCCGAGCTCTTTGATACCGTCATCGAGCATCACGTAACAGAAGGGGCAGGAAACCGCCACCTCGCTTGCGCCGGTTGCCAGGGCCTCTTCCGCCCTTTCGATATTGACCTTTTTCCCGGTGTGCTCTTCCATCCAGAACCGGGCTCCGCCCGCCCCGCAGCAAAGGGCCCGGGTTCCGTGACGTCGCATTTCCACCAGTTCGGCGCCCGACGCCGCCGCTACCTCCCTGGGCGCCAGGTAGATGTCGTTATGACGGCCGAGATAGCAGGGGTCGTGATAGGTGGTTTTGCGGCTCGACCCGTTGCCACTGACAGTGATCTTCTTGCGAGTCAAGAGCTCCGCCAGGAGCTGGGAATGATGAACCACCTCGTACTCGCCGCCCATCTGCGGATACTCGTTGGCAAGGGTGTTGAAGCAATGCGGACACTGCGTAATGATCTTTTGGACCCCGCGAGCGGCAAACGTTTCGATGTTCTGGGTCGCCAGTTGCTGCCACAAGTATTCGTTGCCCGCTCGACGCGCTGGGTCGCCGTTGCACGTCTCGGCTGAACCGAGGATGGCGAAATCGATCCCGGCTTCGTGCAGGAGCTTGGCGAGAGCGATTGACACCGCCGTGTTGCGATCATCGAAGGAACCCGCACAACCGACGAACCAGAGATACTCAGCGCCGTCGGCATCCTCTCCCAGAATCGGGACGTGGAAGTCGAGGGCCTGCGTCCACGCCGAGCGCCTCTCTTTGCTCATCCCCCAGGGATTGCCCTGATTCTCCATCGCTACGAATGCCTTCGAGAGCTCGGGCGGGAACGAGGACTCCATCATGGTTAGGTAGCGACGGATGTCGAGGATGCGATCGAGGATCTCGATATTGACAGGACAGATCTCATCGCAAGCCCGACAAGCGGTACACGACCACACCTCCTCGGGCCGAACCCTCTGCATAACGCTGTCGCCGCTGATCTGGATCCCATCGACGAGGCTCACCGGCGGTGATACCCCCGCCGTTATGGCCGCCACCTCCCCCACCTTGAGCACCATCTCCCGCGGATCGAGTGGCTTGCCGGTGATGTTGGCGGGGCAGACGGAGGTGCACCGCCCACAGATGGTGCAAGCTTCGGTGTCGAATAGTTGTTTCCAGGTGAAGTCGCTCACCACCGAGGCGCCAATGGTGTCGATGTCCTCGACCTCGGCCAGGTTCACCACCGGCCGCATCGCCCCTTTGGGCCGTCCGTGGGGGGAGAGAAACATGTTGGTCGGGCTCGTCAGCATGTGCCGGAGCTTGGTCATGGGGAGGATCACGAGAAAGGCGAGGAAAGCTGCGGCGTGCACTATCCACGAGGTGAGGTGAATGGCCCCCGCGGCGGATTCGGGAACCAGGAATGACAACGGATAACCCACCGCCGACCACCGTTCAAAGCTGGGCCGTCCGGACGATGCGATGCGGGCTGCTTCGGTGGAGAGGCCGGTAATGCCGAGCAATGCCAGGGTGATCAAATTCCAGGCATCCTCCGGCTTGGTCTTCGATCGCAGCCGCCATGGTCGCTGCACGTAACGACGGAAAAAGGCCCAGGCGAGGCCGCCGAGGAACAAGAGTGAAGTGAGATCGAGAATCAGCGAGTAGCCGAGGTACACCCCTCCCTCCAAGAATTTCAGGTTGTTGGGCAAGAGGTGGTCGATCTCGAGAGTCACCGTGCCGGCGAAGAGGATCAAGAATCCGAAATAGATCATTGAGTGCATCAAGCCGGCGGCTCGATCCCGGAGCAGGGTTTGCATCGACAGACCGCGGACTAGCTGGCGGACTCTCTCCCCCCATCGACCGGAACGGGGATCGCGCCCTCCCCTTTCCCATGATTGGGCACGAACGAAGAAGAGCGCCCCGGCTAAGGCGATAAAGGCGGCGGTGGTGACATAGAAGACTGCCTGCAGCCATCCGGGGACGTTCCCGAAGACGACGCGTCCGACCTCAGGCTCGATGACCTCGTGCAGTGTCCCTAGATACCCGAGTAAGACCGCCCCCAGCGCCCCCACGCCGGCAAGCGGCCCGATGAGGGCCGAGGCCTTGAGACGCTTCTCGGTCTCTTTGGCCTGCGCCTCTTCTTCTAAGTGAGTGTCAAGCGAGGCCGAGCTCCTTCTTCAACTCCTCGAGACGAGCATCAGCCTGGGCCATCGAAACAGCTTCTCGTAACTCGCTCTCGGCGCCCTCGGGAGTAGCTTCGCGCAGCTCGGCGCGAGCCTGCGCTTCCGACAGCCGGCGCTGAATTTTTTCCTCCACCTTGTCGAGGCTGGGAGCGTTGGTTTCCATCGAAACCGAAATCGTCTCTACCGCCCGGTTGACCGCCTCTTGCATCCGAGCCTGTTCCAGTTGACCCACCAGTTGCATGCGCTTAGCGGCCAACTCTTGAAGCCGCATCGCGTTCTGGGTCACGGCACTTTTGGCAGAGTCCGCCTGGGTGATCGCGATCTCGTATTGCTCCTTGAAGCCTTCCAGGTTCGACTCGGCGGCTTGCAGCTTGAGGGCGACGGACTGCGCAGCATTGGTCCACTTGGTCTGACCGGCCGTGTCTCCCGAGGTCTTGGCAGATTCCGCCTTTAACAAGGCCTGCTTGGCGATCTCCCGGGCCTCGCCGACATCCTTGGCCGAATCCTCGATCTTGGCCTCGATCTGGGTGCGGTGGGCGATCACCTTGGCAGCCTGGTTGCGCAACTCCTGGTCTCGCCGCTTCGCCTCGTTGATCGCCTGCTCGATCTCAACGGATGGATCCATGGCCCGTTCCGCCGCCATTCCAAAGAGGGTTCGCAAATAGTTCCAGATGCGCCGCAGCATTTTCTCGCCCTTTCGTTTCCGGTGGCGAGGATACCGGGGTCGAAATCAGCGGGAGCGACGGCCGCGACCGCGCGTGCCGCGTGAGGCGCTACCGCGACCGCGGCTGCGGCTCGGGAACGGGATTCCCGGCCGCCCTCGACCCGTGGTTCGCGGCCCGCCCGACCAGTCGTAGGGCAACCCGCTTCCCATCCCGCCCACCACGATGGAAAAGACGTCTAGCCAGTCCATCCCCAGGCCTCCGTGAGTGCGCGGCGCCCGGGGAGCGGGGACCGGTTGGCTGTCATAGGGAATCTGACGGGCGTCAGGTGATTCACCGCGGCGCAGCTTTTCAGCGTCGGCCTCGCAAACCATCACCTTTTTCGCTCCCGCCGGAGTCTGGATCTCGGCTTCGACCCTTCCGGTCCCATGAGTGGGATCAAAGAAGCAAGGAGCGGGAGCTTCCTCCACCGGTTCGGGGGGAGGTGGCCGGCCTTCGACCATGGCTTTGCTGGCGTCGAGCTGCCACCGGGCACGGTCGAGATCATCGGAAAGGTCTTCGAGTTGGTCGAGAGACGACGCTGCCGCCAGCCGGGATTCAGCCTGACGGAATGTTTCCGACGCCTGCCGGTAATGAGTGGTGGCTGTCTCGTTGCTCGCCACCCGGGGGTCGTCTGCCATCTCGACGATCTCGGTAGCGATCACATCCATCTGCTGGCGGATCTCGGCTCGCGCTTCCGTGAAAAGCTTCTCTCGCGCCCGACTTCGCTCTGCGCTCCCCCGCCATAGGAAAAAACCCGCTACGCCGACGATGCCGACCACAACCACTATCGGGACCAGGCTGAAGCCCCCTCCGTCGGAGGGGCTTTCGACAGATGGGGCTCCGGTCAAAGAGCCCGCGAATTCACGGAAGTCCTCTCCATAGCTGCTCCCCCCGGTGGCGACGGTGTCATCGAGTGCCGCGTCAATCTGGGCGTCGTCGTACTCGGTGCTAACCGCTCCGATCTCGCTCGGGGTCAGCACGACGATCGTTCCGGAACCAAGCTGATCGAGCAAGCTGTCGGCCACGGCATCGGCATCGACTTCAGATTCGAGGCCGACGAAGTACACGCCATCAAAGCGGTCAACTAGTGCTTCGAGTTCGTCGGTGGGAACGCCTGCTCCCTCATCGACGTAGTAACGGCGCAACTCGAGACTGTCCACGATCGGATCAATCCCGGGCTCGGGCGCCAGCAACAAGGCGGCCAGGAGCAGCCCGATCACGACACGCCGAGGTCTTTGGTCAAACGGGCGACGTGGCCCTTGGCTTTGACGTTGCGATACTCCCGCTCGAGTTCGCCATCAGCCCCGATGACGAAGGTGGAGCGGATGAGGCCGACCGACTCTTTCCCATAAAGTTTCTTCGGACCCCAGGCACCGAACTTCTCGGCGATTTTGTGGTCGGTATCGGAGAGCAAAGGAAAATTGAGACCCTCCTTTTCGCGAAATCGGGCGTTCTTCGCCGGCGCATCGGGACTGATCCCGACCAGGTCGTAACCGGCTTTCTGCAAGGCCTGGTAGTTGTCGCGAAAGTCACAGGCCTCGGCGGTGCA
>JBOGEW010000265.1:0-2736 GCA_050742075.1 Acidimicrobiia bacterium | reverse complement strand
GCCATGGTCAAAGAGCGATAGGAGGCGGTCGAACTCGAAGTCGAGAGTGCCAGTCACGTTCCGGCCCGGGAGGAGGCTCCTAGCCGAGGTGACCATGTGCCAGATGCCGAATCAAGGTTCGATCGCTGGGAAAGGCCGACTCCGCCTTGAGTCTTCCGATGCCTGGCAATCGGGAAGCCGACCTCACCATCTCGCTTCCTGGTCATGGAAACCCTGACCTTCACGGGTCGAGGGGTTCCATGCAACCAGGGGCTTATCGAATCCAACCGAGCCGAACATCACTCAGATCGACACTAAGTGGCCCCCGCTGGTTCAAGCGAAGGCACCACGGCGGCCGTGAGAGTCTCCAGAGGCCCATGACGCCAGTGCGGGCTGGCGCCTAGAAATTTCCGGAAGTCTTTTTGGCACGGCGGATCCCACAGCTCCGGCTCGATAAAATTCGGGGGTGGCTCTGACGGGGTTGAAGATCGCTCTCGATCTCACTGAGCTTGGCGCCGAACTCCGAGCGCAACGCCACCGGCGCGAACACCCGGACGCCACCGAAGCCGAAGTCCAGCAGGTGGTTGCAGAATGGTTCGCCGCCAGGCCGAACGCGCCGGAAGGCGATGGTGTTGGTCGAACAGTGCCCTGGTCTCGGTGAGCCAACTGGAGAGCGCCCTCCGCCGACTGGTGGGCGATCTCGTCGCCGAGAAGGTTGAATTTGCGCTGGTCGGCGGTTTGGCCATTTCCATACGCGCCGAGCCTCGTTTGACTCGCGACGCCGACTTTGCGGTATCAGTGAGGGACGACTCCATGGCCGAGGAGATCGTGCGCAATCTGGCCGCCCGCGGGTATCGGCCCGATTTGGTGCAAGAGCACGAGCGCGGCCGACTGGCGACGGTGCGTCTTGCCAATCCAGAGAGCCCAATCTTCTCCGATCTGCTCTTCGCCTCCTCGGGCATCGAACCGGAAGTAGTGGCGGCGGCCGAATCCCTCGAGGTCTTGCCGCGGTTTGAGGTCCCGGTGGCCACCACGGGGCATCTCATCGCCCTCAAACTGCTCGCTCGCGACGATCGGGTACGTCCCGCCGATGCCGACGATCTCCGCGCCCTGGCGGCAATTGCAGTGGGAGCCGACTGGGAGGTGGCGCGCTCCGCCGTCGGTCTCATACGTGAGCGCGGATACGAGCGGGGGCGAGACCTCGAGACAGCTCTCTCAGAACTGCAAGCAACCCGCTCGCCCTGATCCGGCGTAGTCGCCGCCGTCGGGGGCGTAGGGTTGGTAGGTGGATTTTGAATATTCCCGGTTCGGGGAGATCGTGATCGATGGGGTGCGATATGACCACGATGTGATCCTGGACGGCGGGAAAGCTCGTCGCCGGAAGAAGGGTCCCTCCAAGGCCTACCGGGACCGATTCGGACACACCCCGTTGTCCGCCGACGAGGAGATCCCCTGGTCGGCCCCCAAGCTGGTGATCGGTACCGGAGCCGACGGCCGTCTGCCGGTCATGCAAGAGGTGCGCGACTCGGCCGCTGCTCGGGGGGTGGAGGTGGTCGAATTGCCCACGGCCGAGGCTTGCGAATTGCTGCGCTCGGCCCGGCCGAAGGAGATCACCGCCATCCTCCATGTCACCTGCTGATCGAGCCCCGCCCCGTCGGAGAAAATCAATCTTGGAGACGGCAACAACCCTGGCGATCGCAGCGGTGCTGATCCTGTTCGGACTCTGGCTATTGCAACGCCGGCTGATCTACTTCCCGACGGCAGAGGTTCCGTCGCTTTCCACGACCCTCCCCGGCGCCGCGGTGGTCGAGATCAAGACCAGCGACGGGCTCACCCTGACCGGATGGTTCCTGACCGCTCCCAACCCCAGCGCAGCGGTGCTGGTGCTCAACGGGAATGCCGGCAACCGAGCCCACCGCGCTCCGCTCGCCAGGGCGTTCGTCGAGCGTGGCTATGAGGTGCTGCTCTTCGACTATCGCGGTTATGGCGGAAACGAGGGATCGCCCTCTGAAGAGGGGCTGGCGCTGGACGCCAAAGCCGCACTCGCTGCCATGGCCGCGGTGGCCACCGGCGATCGTTTCATTCTCTTTGGCGAGTCGTTGGGAGCGGCCGTGGCGGCCCGGCTGACGGTCGAGTCACCCCCAGCGGCGCTGGTGCTGAGGTCGCCCTTTCCTTCGCTGCAGGCGGTAGCGGCGGTTCATTATCCATTTCTGCCGACCCGCCTTCTCCTCCGGGATCGCTACGACACCTTGCAGTCGGTAAGCCTGATCAAGGCCCCCATCCTGGTGGTCGCCGGCTCAGCCGACTCGATCGTCCCCACCCATCTCAGCCGGGCGGTATACGAGGCGGCGTCCGCCAATGCTCATTGGGCTCTGATCGAGAACGCCGACCACAACGACCCCGCCCTCTCCTTTGACCAGCCTCTCTTGGATGCCGTCGACCGGTTCCTCGACGAGGAGCTCTAGCCGCCTCAAACTCCGAGGAGGGCCGTGACCACCTCGGGGCTGGCGGCCAGCTCGGCGGCGGCGCCCTCCTGCACGATCCGGCCTTCGGCGAGGACGTAGGCCCGGGCGGAGATATCAAGAGCTCGCTTCACATTCTGTTCCACCAGCACCACACTCACCCCTTCCGACCGCACTATCTCGATCCCTTCGAACACTTCGTCGATGATCACCGGGGCCAACCCGAGGGAGGGCTCGTCCATCAGCAAGAGCCGAGGCCGGGCCATCAACGCCCGGCCGATGGCGACCATCTGCT
>JBOGEW010000264.1:0-6529 GCA_050742075.1 Acidimicrobiia bacterium | reverse complement strand
TCTTCTTTGGCCGGCGAATACTCGACCTCGTGACCGTCCCGACAACGGTCACTTCCTCGCCGATCGGCAGGAACGCAACCGAGACGAGCCGGCTCCGGTCGATGTGACGGCGAGGAAAATAACCGATCAGGTCTCCGACCGATC
Organism: Acidimicrobiia bacterium; assembly: GCA_050742075.1. GTDB lineage: Bacteria > Actinomycetota > Acidimicrobiia > Spongiisociales > ZC4RG35 > JACCTH01. The sequence continues at coordinate 6,385 of JBOGEW010000264.1, read as the reverse complement.
TGATTCCCTGTTTTCTCAATTTGATCCCGGTGGCCGCAGCCACGCCTTTGACCTGTTCAACAGGGATGGTGACCAACTTGGCCAGCGATGCCATGGGCCAAAGGTATACCGCTAGCGGGTCGATTACTGACTGGCCTCAGGCCTCCGCTACTCTTTTGTCCTCTATGTCCTACCGCTGTGAAGTGTGCGGTAAGGAGCCAAGCTACGGACGCACCGTCAGCTTCTCGCACAAGCGCAATAACCGGCGCTGGCTCCCCAACATTCAGGTGATCCGTGTCAAGCACGGATCCAACACCCGCCGCGCCCGAATCTGCACATCCTGCATTCGGGCGGGGAAGGTGGAGAAGGTTTAGAACGTGCAGGGAGTCGTCAAGCTGTACGACCCCGTAACCGGAGCCGGCGTCATTGTTCGCGAAGACGACCGATCCGAGGTCTACCTGCAGCCCGGGGCACTCGACGGCTCGATCTTCCGCACGTTGCGCCAGGGGCAACGGATCGTTTTCGACATCGACGAGAAGGACGGGCGCCCGTTCGCCAAGTCGGTCCGCATCGGCTCCGACGGCTACTGATCCTTCGCCGAGACGCGCCGCAGCCCCTGTCGGTATAGTCGCCTACCAACACCGCCCCAACCGTTAGGAGCATTTTGTGGTTCAGGCATTCGTGCTCATCCAGACCGAAGTGGGCAAAGCCGCTCATGTCGCCGAGCAAGTTCGCACCATCCAGGGTGTCGAATCCGCCGACGATGTGACTGGCCCCTACGACGTCATCGTCAAGGCTTCTGCTCCCGACGTCGACGCCCTCGGCAAGCTGGTGGTTGCCCGGATCCAATCGATCGAAGGAATCACCCGGACCCTTACCTGTCCGGTAGTTCACCTCTAGTCACTTCTGATCCACACCGACGCTGAGGCCGGCTGGACCGTTCGGGTCACAACGCCGGTCAATCCGCCCGTTAGCGATCCCAACTCGACTTGATCGCGAAGACGGGCGGCAAAGGAGGCCACCACTTGCTCAGCGTCGTAGCGGCCCCGGTTGAAGCGACGGTCGACCGATTCCTGCAGCCGGCGGCGAGCGGGATTGAACATCGCCGCCACCGCCAGGGTCGAACCGGCTACGGCCAGATCACTCTCCCCCGGCAAGATTGCCCTCAGAAGGAAGACCGCCGCCACGTAGACCATCGCCGACAGCCCGATGACAAGGCCGTAGCTCACCGTCCGTGAAACCAGACGATCAATCGCATAAAGCCGGTAGCGGAGGATGGCGACACCGATGGCGACAGGGATGAAAAGAATGACGAAGCTCACCAGCCAGTTTCCCGGGGAGTACAGGCGAGGAACAAAAAGTCGGAATACCACCTCGACTACCAGAATCAGCAATCCGTTGAGAGCGCTGGCGTAGACCACCCATTTCATTTGCAGCCGCTGGTCACCAACAGCGCGGCGGAAGCGGATGACCATCGATATCACGATGAGAACCGCGGAGAACTGGAGAAATAGGTAGCTCGCAAACTGAAGAACAGTCGTCAGCGAGTTGAGTTCCGCTAGCTCAAACGGATTCGACACCCCGGACACTTCCGAGGGTCCGAAGAAGAAGCCCAGAAACGAAACCACAGCTCCGACCCACAACCCCACCACCGACACCCGCCACCGCCGCGAGAGCAGAGCCCCATCAGGAAAGATGGCCAACGAGTGGAAGAGGGCCGCGATCGGGATCATCCACATCCACGACGGAGCTATCGAGGCGGCCCTGCCCAGGGGAGAGGCCGAGGTCCGCTCGATCTCTGCTCCGATCCGAAAAAAGAGCTCCAAGGCCGCTGCGCCGATCCCCGCCAGCTGGAGCAGCCTTCCTATGGGGTTCTCGGGCTGTGAGCGATCGACGACGTATCCGATGATGGCAAAGGCAAATGCCCAGGCCAGAGGCGCTCCCGGTGCGCCCCATTCGCCGGCCGCCGAGCTGCCCATGACGAACAGCACCGTCGTCGGCAGGACCAAACCCGCTGTCAGGGCGAGTAATGCACTGCGAATGATCGGTCGTTCCGATTTCATCACCGGGGTCGATGGTGGCAGAGGCTCGTCACGATGGCGTTACGGCTGGCTCTCCGCTGCTTCCCCTACGACCACTGTCATGGTTCCAAGCCGTTCGGCCAGCGTGGCCAGCATCGCCATTGCTATTTCCGGCCGCTCCTCGAGAATTCCCTGTAGTTCGGAGGCTCCCAGGGCTAGGCCCTGTACCCCGTCGCCGCCGGCAACCACATCGGCCGAACGAGGCGCTCGTCGGAGAAGGGCCAGCTCCCCGACGAGCTCGCCGGCTCCATAGCTCCGAATTTGGTCCCGACCATGTCGTATCTCGACCTCTCCACTGACGATCACCAGCACTTCGTCGCCGACATCACCCTCGTGATAGATAATCTCGTTCGCCTCGTAGCGGCGCTCGACCGTCACCAGTGCCACCTTCTCCAGGTCCTCGGGGTCGACATCGGAAAACATTGCCACTCGTTGCAGGGCGAGGACCCGATCGAGCGGAGAAAGGAGGTGGGTCTCGTGCACGGTCCATCTTGACATGGCGTCTGGCATCGAATCCCGCGAGTCATCTTCGCTCGCCAAGTGGCCGGTTTCTTCGAGGACACGTGTCGCCAGTGCTCGGATCCATTCGTCGAAGTCATTGGCGAGTTCCAGCAGACTCGATTGGGGATCGGCGATATCCAGCGGCGAATCGTCCTCGAGCAAGGCAACCAATCCCCGTACCGCGGCGTTGCCGTGGATGGAATCAAGGGCCTCCAAGGAGTAGGCGCGCGTATCGGGATCTGGGGACCAAACGCCGCGCCGAACCCAGGGCATGTCAAAAAGCCGCGGGTCACGGAACGCAAGAAGTGACCAACGCTCGAGACGATGCTGCCGCATGAGCAGGAGCCGCCGCAAGTACTCGAGCGGGGTGCTCGGGACGGCCGCAGCTAGGGCAAGATGGTGGCGGCGCAGAAATCGCGCCCGTTCTACTTCGCCCGCCAGCCAGCCTTCGAGGTGCTCCGTTCCCAGGCCAGCATTAGTCATGGCCACCAGCGCCGCCTCTGATGCTCTCACTGATCCGCGGGCAAGAATGTCGAACAGCGTTTCCAGGGAGCTCGACGTGAGGCTCGCTGCCGCCGTTGTCCGGACCCTGATCGAGGGGTCGTCGAGCATATCCCGAAGGATGCCAATGGCCCCGAATCTGCCAGCCATGGCTTGCGCCGCCGCTGCCCGCACGCGCCGGTCGGCATGGACCGCAAATTGCTCAGGCGGGGTGCCGGAAAGCGAAGGCTCTCGAGCCAGCGCCAACAATGCGGCAGTCAGGTCCGAAGGGTCGTCCGACGCCAGCATCGCGTCGATGACGCTTCGACCCCGTTCGACCTCCACCATGGCCGCCGCCGTCGATCGAACAACGGGGTCGGCATCCCCGAGAACCGTCTCAGCGGCTTCCCCGAGTCCCTCTTCGTGTTGATCAAGCACGGCCAGAGCAGACCTACGCACGCGGCTCGACGGATCAGACAGCATTGACCGCGCGATGTCGGCCGAGGCGACACCCTCCAGGGCAGCCGCACGCACTCGAGGATCCGGGTCGACCAATCGAGGCGAGAATTGCTCTCGAGCCGAATCTCCTTGCAGGCGGCTCAAAGTTCGTATTGCCACAATCCTGGCCGCGGGCTGCGGATCGCTCAGGGTGCCCACTAAGGCGGCGAGGCCCTCGGCGTCGAGAGTTGGTCTCTGCGCGCCTGGTAACGGGGCGGCGAAGACATCGATCATCCCCTGCTTCACCGCCGTTGCCAGCGCGTTTGTGTAGGCGGGTCGCATTCTCACGACCAATACCACCGTCACCAGCGCCAACGACAAGCCGATGGCGATGCTGGCATCGGGCGACAAAGTGCTGGCGACGATCAACAGCCCACCGGACGCCATGGTTCCCAACTGAGTTGGAACTCCATTGATGAATGCCATGACCTGGCTGCGTCGGCGCCCCGGTATCACGTTGAACAGAGAACTCCATGCGGTTCCGCCCACGGCATTCACCGCCACCCACTGCAGCGCGCGGACGATGCTTGCGGAAAGCAGTCCGAATGAAATCAGCCAGGACCCAAACCCCACCGCGTAGACGACGGGAACGATCAAGAGCGTGGCAACAACGCCAATTCGCGCGAACAGGCGGTTGACCAATAGAAACGAGACCAAGAATGTCAAAGCGGTGGCCGCGGCGGAGAAGAGGCCGAGAAAGCCGGCCACTTCGGCCTCGCTCGAAAAGGAATCGGCGACGATCGCGCTGAACGGATAGGAGACGAGAAAGAACAGGACCGAGATGACGCCTGCGGCCCAGGACATCAGCTTGAGGAGAGATGTCGATCGGGTGAAGGCCCAGCCTGATCGCAAGTCATCCAGGATTCCGGTTGTGGTCGCCGAGTCCGAGCGCCAGAAGAAGCGGGTTATCCGAGTGGTCGTGACAACGGCACCGGTCGCCAGCAGGCCGGCATGGACCAGAAGCAAATTCTCGGTGCCGATCGTGCTGGCCAGCGGCCCCGTGAGGAGGCTGCCGATGATCCCGCCGCCGATACCGGCAGTCGCGAACAAAGGAAAAAGGCGCTTGGCCTGTCGAGTGGTGCAGACCTCGCCCGCTGCGTTCCACATGACTGTGTACGAGAGGAGAATCGCGATCTGGGCTCCGAGCCATATGGGGATGTAGACGCCTGACCAGCCCACCGCAACACCGAGGCGCTCAAGCAACACCATTCCAGAAAGCGCAGCCAAGAGAGGGGCTAGCCAGCGGGCAGGCCCGAGGCGTCCGAGGCCGACGGTATAGCCCAGCGTCGCCAGCATCAGCACCGGACCTGATGCGAGGATCATCAGCGGGAGGTAATCAACTCCAAATCGAAGAAAGAAGAGCGTGTCGGCGGCGTTCGAGCCCAACCCGTGACCAGCCTGAGTGACGGCAAAGAGGCCGGCCATCCAACCGAACATGCGACCTTCGCCTGCCCGGATGTCGACCATGCCAGTCGAGCCTACGACGCAGCCGTGAGCGTCGGCAGAATTGGGAACAGCCTGGCCTAATGACGCTCCTCAATCCGACCGGGGTCGGGCAGCAGCGGAAACTCCCAGCTGTCGTCCGTTTGCAGCAAAACCGCTCTGGTGACTGCCTTGTTGCCGAAGCGCGAGCGCAAATCGTCGATGGCCATATCGAGTTCCGTTCGATGATGCTTATCAAATGGCAAGGCCAGCTGAACCGCGTCGTGGTCATCGAGGTTGGCGATCGCCACTCCGACGAGCGTTATCCCTCGTTCCTCGATCAGTGGCAACGCTTCGGCCAGTAATTCTCGAGCAGACCTCAGGATCGTTTCCGTGTTGGAGGTGGCGGTGGTGAGAGTCTGCGATCGGGTGGCTCTCGAAAAATCGTCAAACCGGAGCCGCAGCACAACCGTCCTTCCGACCCGTTCCCCAGCACGCAAACGACGGCTGATTCGATCTACCAGGCCGACGACGATTGCTTCCAGATCGCGAGTTGTTTTCGGAGTTCGGCCAAAGGCGCGCTGAGAACCGACGCTCCGCCGCCGCCGTCCAACGTGCACCGGCCTCGGGTCCCGGTTGTGGGCCAGCGCATGCAGGTGGTGACCGGCGGCGGGCCCGAGAAGAGTGGCGAGCCACCTCGCGGGCAGTGCCGCCACTTCGCCAACGGAGACGACACCGGCATTGTGAAGCTTTCGGGCCGTCACCGGACCCACTCCCCAAAGGCGCTCCACCGACAGGGGATGGAGGAAGGCGATCTCCTCTTCCGGCGGGACCACCAGCAGGCCGTCGGGTTTGGCGACCGCGCTTGCCACCTTGGCCAGGAACTTCGTCCGGGCGACACCGACCGTGATGGGCAGGCCCACCTCGTTCCGGACCTGATCACGCAGGCGAACGGCAATCTCGGTCGGAGTACCCGAAACACGGCGGAGGCCGCCGACATCGAGAAAAGCCTCGTCGATCGACAGTCCTTCAACCATCGGGGTCGTGTTTTCGAATACTTCGAACACGGCCTTGCTCGCCTCGACGTAGGCCGAAAAGCGAGGCTCGACGACGATCGCCTGTGGGCAGACCTTCCGTGCCTGTCGCCCCCCCATCGGGGTGTAGACCCCGAAGGCCTTCGCTTCGTAACTGGCGGCGAGGACAACGCCTCCGCCAACAATTACCGGGCGGCCCTTTAACGCTGGGTTGTCTCTTTGCTCGACCGAGGCGAAGAAAGAATCCAGGTCGGCGTGGAGGATGTCCGCCGCATCGACCTTTGTTGGTGGCAAAGCTGGCTCCTCTGCACGGGGAATGGTAGGTCTAATCGTACAGATGTATGGGGTATGCGGTTAAGTCAAGTTGCCACTGTCCGCGGTTTTCGCGAC
>JBOGEW010000263.1:0-1800 GCA_050742075.1 Acidimicrobiia bacterium | reverse complement strand
CGTAGATGCGGTCGTCGTCACCAACGTTGACAATGACCGTCAGCTCGACGCCGTTGATAGATGCCAAACCGCGCCCGAGCTTGGCGCCGCCGACTCCGCCGGATAGAAGTGTCAGCCTCACCGTCGTCTCTCCCAAGATTGCAGTAACACTCTCCGCGGCCCACAATGGCCGCTTCTATGAGCAGTCCGCCGGTCTTTCCGGCCGCTCCCTCCTCTCAGAAGCCCCCGGAATCGCCCGCGGTGGCCGTAGCTGTTCTCGCCTCGCCGACCATGGCGCTCGGGGAAACCCTTGCCGCGATTGGCAAGCAAGTCTATGTCCCGGCCCAGGTGCTCGTAGTCGGAGGATCTACGGGAGGGGACTCACAGGTACACGTCGCTCGTCCCGAGGAGGTCGTCGACCGGCTCGCTGAGGACATTGCCTTCGTTTGGTGGGTGCATGGCGACGCTCGGCCCCGACCAGACGCCCTGGCGGCCCTCGTGCGAGAAACGATTCGCAACGATGCCTCGGTGGCCGGTTCGAAGATCCTTACCGCCGACAATCGGCTGGAGTCGGTGGGCGGGGCCACCGACGTTTTCGGAGATCCCTATACGGGCCTCGACCCCGGCGAACTTGATCTGGAGCAATACGACATTGTCCGGGAGGTGGCATTCGTTTCGGCGGTGTCGTTGCTAGTGCGCCTCGATCTCCTTCGGGGTCTTGGTGGCTTCGATCGGCACCTACCGCTCCAGGCCGCCGGCCTCGATTTTTGTCAGAGGGCTCGCGTCGCCGGGGGTCGGGTGATCGTCGTTCCCTCCTCGGAGGTATTCCATGAGTCTCCCTGCGCGGCGGCAGCTCCGTCCAGGCAGGAGCAGGGGGGCCGGCACAAGGCGATGCTCGTCGCCTACCGGCCGGTAACTCTCTGCTGGGTCGTGCCCGTAGGGGGATTGGTGGGCCTCGTTGACGGCCTCGGTCAACTGGTGCTCGGCCGGGTAGGGCCCATCATCGGAACGGTGTTCTCATGGCTCTGGGTAATGACCCAGGTTCCCTCCGTGCTGAGTGCCCGAGGCAGACTCAAGCGCATCCGGTCAGTCGGAGACGAGGAGCTTTTCCGCTTTCAGGTTGGCGGATCATCGCGCTTGCGACGGATCGCCTCAGAGCTCGGGGATCGCTTCAACCGCGCCCTGGACGAAGAAGAGTCGGGCTCTCTCGCCGATCGGGCTCGCGCCGCCTGGCGGCGACCCTCCGTGGCGCTGGGCGTTGCCTCCTCTCTCGCGGTTCTGATCGCTACCCGTGGAATCTGGTTTGCCGGTCCGCCCCAGGTGGGCTTGGCGTTGCCTCCGAGCGCGTCGGGGCTGGTGGCCGCATACGGCGGGGGCTTGAACCCAGCCGGATTCGGGTCGAACCTGGTCCCGCCGCCGATCGTCGGGCTCGCCTCCCTGGTTCACCTCATCTTGGGCCGCCGACCGCTATTGACCGGCGCCCTTCTCACCCTCGCCGCCGCGGCACTGGCTTTGACTGGGATGGCGCGCCTCGCCCGGCGGGCCGGAGCAGGGACTCTCGGCAGCGCCGTCGCTGGATGGGCATATCTCGGTGGGGCCACGGCTGTAGCAGTCGCCGCCACCGGCAATTGGCCGGCATTGCTCGCCGCCGGCCCTCTCCCGTGGGCGCTCGATACGATCCTGGCGGCGCCTGCCACCGATTGGCGACGTCGGGTGGGCCGTTATTCCCTCGGTGGCCTGGCGGCGGGAATGGTTGCCGTGGCCTATCCACCGCTTCTGATCGTCGTCCCAATCGTGGCGCTCGTTTGGACGGTGGCGACA
>JBOGEW010000262.1:0-1861 GCA_050742075.1 Acidimicrobiia bacterium | reverse complement strand
CCTCTCCCCTGATGGCGATCAGCCCGACGCGGCGACGTCTGTTAGCCGGTTCATCGCCCACGCCATCACCTGGATCGCCGCCACCTTCGATCCCGAGCAGATATATCTCGGCGGCGGAGTGAGCACGGCCGGTTACCCGTTTCTCGATGCCGTACGGGCCAGGCTCCGTGACGCTGCCCGGAATTCGAGCGTTGCCGCCCAGCGGATCGATCCCGACGCCATCACCCTTGCGCCGATCGACGGATCCACCGGTCCCCGCGGAGCCGCGGTGCTCGCCCAGCGCCTGCGATCGTCGATGACAAGTTTCACACCGAGCAAAGCAACGAGCACACCAACCAACGGAGGAGAGATATGAGGAATCGAACCTGGTTGTTGGTGGTCGTGAGCCTGGCCCTGATCGTCACCGCCTGTGGAGGCGGAGGCGCAGGGACGACGACGGCTGCGCCCACCGCCACGACCGAAGGCGGGGCCGCGACCACGGCCGCCCCAGCCGAGACCACCACCAGCGGAGCTCCGATAGCGGAGACGCCCTACGAGCATCTCAACCAGGCGTACGCCGGCGACCTTGCAGGCACGACGGTTGAGATCGTCGCCCAATGGCAGGACGCCGAAGCGGACAACTTCAATGCGGTACTCCAGCCTTTCCGTGACGCCACTGGCATCGATGTGGTCTTCGAGCCGACGCCCGAGTATGAGACCGTGCTGCAGGCGCGAGTTGACGGCGGCGACGCCCCCGACCTCGCCCAGATCGCTCAGCCCGGAAAGATGGTCCAGTACGCCGAGGCTGGTCAACTGATCAACCTGAGCGAATGGTTCAACGTCGATCAGCTCTCGAGCGACCTGGTAGGTGGCTTCGTGGAGCTGGGGTCGCACGAAGGGGATCTCTACGGAGTCTTCTTCAAGACCGACGTCAAATCAATCGTGTGGTATCCCGTCCAGGGATTCACCGATGCCGGCTACGCCGTTCCCGCCACCTGGGACGAACTGGTGGCGCTGAGCGACCAGATCGTTGCTGACGGAACCAGCCCTTGGTGCATCTCAATCGAGAGCCAGGCGGCTGATGGCTGGGTGGCGACTGACTGGATGGAAGACATCCTGTTACGGACCGCTCCCCCCGACATCTATCGCCAGTGGTACGCCCACGAGATCCCCTTCAACCACCCCGAAGTCCTCGAGGCTGCCGACTACATGAGCCAGATCTGGTTCACACCCGGCTACGCATTCGGAGGCAGCACCTACATCAACAACACCTTCATTGGCGACACCCAGGACCCGATGTTCGACCCGGCTGGCCCGCAGTGCTGGATGCAAAAGCAGGCGGCGTGGATCCCCGGATTCTGGGGCGCGAATAAGGACGCCGCCTCACCTGAGGAATGGCCCAACGTGCCTGGTGAGGATGTGTCGTTTTTCTACCTGCCGCCGATCGAGGAGGAGTTTGGCAACCCGGTGCTGGGAGCCGGCGACATGGTGGTCATGTTCAATGACCGGCCCGAAGTACGCGCGCTGCTCGAATACTTCGCCACTCCCGAAGCCGCTCGCGGCTGGATCGAGCGGGGAGGCTTCGTCTCTCCCAACAAAACGATTCCCGTGGAGTGGTACTCCGGATATCCCAACCCCGAACTGGCGGCGTTGATCGCCGACGCCACGACCTTCGGCTTCGACGCATCGGACCTGATGCCGGCTGAGGTGGGCGCGGGCACGTTCTGGGAAGGCATGGTGGAATGGGTCGCGGCCGACGGTGAGGGAACCGAAGCCATCTTCGAAGACATCGAAGCCAGCTGGCCCGCCAGCTGAGAGACGATTCGATACAGGACAGCTAGCAGGCCGGGGGGCACCCGCCCCCCGGCCTCTACCGTGAGAT
>JBOGEW010000261.1:0-2190 GCA_050742075.1 Acidimicrobiia bacterium | reverse complement strand
CATGCGCTGTAGGGCCGCTGTCGGCAGACTGGCGGAGTAGACAGCTACCACGATGCCGAGCACGCGCGCCGGCTCAACCCCGAAATTTCCTCTGCCAAATAACCCGGCGATAAATGGGCCACCAGCGATCGCAACGAGCGCCATCAAGAACAGCGAGAGGAACAGCACCGCCCGCAATCCCTTTCGCAAGAGCGCTTGCATGCCCCCTTCGTCTTTGCTGACAAACATTTGGCTCATCGGGGCGATGAAGGCGGTGGTGAGCGGGCGGAAGAAGGCACTTCCACCGATCGCGCTGATGAGACGGTGGGCGAGGTTCAAGACGGTGATCGAACCGGGCGCAAGGAATGAGGCGAAGATCTGCTCGCCGAGGCGAGTGCCCAGCTGCACTCCGGATCCGGCCAAAGGACCTGCGACTCTGGAACCAAGACGCTTGAGTTCCTTCACGTAGAGACCGCCGGATGCAAACGCAAAGCCCGCCCGACGAGCAAGAACCCAAGAGGCGGCCGCCTGAATCGTGGCCCCGACGACATAGGCCCATGCCGCCATTCGAACTCCAATGCTGCCGGCGAAGGCGAGGAGGATGACGAGGATCGTTAGCGCCATGGTTCCGTGGAGGGCCGAGGCCAGGCCGTGGGATCGTCGGGCATGCCGGTACGCCCTCAGCACTTCGGACACGGCGATCGGAGGAATGACAAGAAAGGCAATTCGTGACAAATCGACCGCGAGTTGGGTGTAGGTGTCGCTGAGCCCGGGGGCTATGAGCGTCATGAGGACGGGCGCAACTGCGATCCCGACCAGCGTGATCAGCCCGGTAAGGGCCATCGTGACGACCACCACGGCGCTTATCCGAGCGTTGGTGGCTCGCTGATCGTGCTCGTGCAGCCAGCCGGTGATGGTGGGGATCAGAACCTGAATTGCAGCAGGGGTGAAGAAGACCGCGACCGCGAGCGGGATCCGGAGGGCGACAAAGAGGGCGTCGGTCTGAGCCCCAGCTCCGAGCAAGAAGGCCAACGTGAGATCGAGAGCCAGTCCGGCCAGCAGGGCTACACCCGAGCCCGCCCCCGCAGCAATGCTTTCCCGCCCGAGCCCCGGCTTTCCTTTTCTCACAGTCGGGTCACCCCTGGGACCGCCAATATCCATAGCGGAGCATCCCTGGTCCGGCAATGGCCAGAACCTGGACCTGGTGTCTAAGTGCGAGACCCTTACGCCACCGCTCGTCGAGCCTGATCTCGACCGAGCCGCTCTGCATTCTGTCGGGGTTCCCTGAAAGGGTGTGCGAAATCGGGAGGCGCCCGATGTGACCCGTCACCGCCATCGACTTCTCGGCCAGTTCGGGCAGCAACTGACGACGAATCGTTCGCAGAGTTGTTTCCGGGTCGCGAGAGAGGGCCTCGTACCTGACGCGAGTAACCGGAACCTCAGGACGCGCCGCCGCCAGACCTTCGGCGATTGCATTCCACCAACTCCATAGGAGAGCACTCTTGGCTGGATTGATTCGATCCATTTCTCCGGCGCCGCGCCGATCGGGCGACGGTTTGGGATTGAGCCACGAATAGGCAGCCGCCCGCGGGTCTCTGATCAAGTGAAGAATTCGGAGATCCGCGACGTCAAGTAACGAGAGGAGGGCGGCGTAGGAAGGGGTCTTGGATGTGTCAACTATGGCCTCGGCACCTGACACCGCCGCGATGACGCCATACAACCGCTCAAGGGTGGCCAGGTAGTAGGCGAACTCCTGCTGAAGCCGAGTGGGTCGGCGGACGGAACGGAGAACACGGCGGCCGGCGCGAAAGCGGAGAAGCCGTCGTTCGGACGCAAGGAGGCTCGGCAGATCGAGATGCTGGGCTCCTCCGAAAGCCTCTCTCAATACGGCTGTCCAGAACGGGCAATCAGCAAAACGCTGGCCGCAACCACACGCCCAGTTCTCAACCACCCCACGGGTCCAGATGTGACGAACCTCGCCGATCGAGAGGACGCCAGGAGTGGTGGCGAGGAGATTTCCGACGAGGGTGCTCCCCGTCCGACCGGTTCCCGCAACGAACAGAATTGGTATGCGGTCAGCCACCTATCGCCACCAGCCGTTTCTGTTGAGCGCTCGAGTTGGGCGCCAATGCCTTCGGCCGTCGGGTTGACAGGCTGGCGACCGTGCTCATTGTGAACACATACCAGAGCAGGACCAGCTGGGTCATCAGG
>JBOGEW010000260.1:0-7946 GCA_050742075.1 Acidimicrobiia bacterium | reverse complement strand
TTCTGAACCAGAGAACCTTAGTTAGCGCTTCCACGAGCCGGGTTGCCTTGTTGTGCATTTGCACACTCTCGCCCATGCGTCGCGCCGCGAACCGATTGCCCGGTCAAAGGCGTATTGGTCAAAGAGGCGAGTGGAAGGAGACTCATGCGACGTTTCGTCGTGTTGACCTTGTCCGTAGTCCTGTTGTTAGGCATTGCCGTGCCGGCGATGGCCGCAACCCAGCCGACCGGGGTGGCCAATGCCCTCGAACGGAACGGAGGAAATAGCGCCCCTGGCCCGCACTGCCACATAAACCTGGTAGCAAGCGCGCACGCCGGAGGCTTCGACACGATCATGGTCGGGGCGATCCACCAGGCGCACATCCAAACCGGGCTCGCCGGTGGAGTGTTCATGGCAGACCCGGACTGCGTGGCCTGAACAGGGTCCAAACACAAATGAGCCGGGCGCTACTGCGCCCGGCTCAATCATTTATCAGCGGTCTAACCAACAGACGGGAGATCGACCTAACGGCTGACGATCACCACTTCGTATGTGGTCGCCGTTGGTGGGAATCCAGTGTCGAATTTGGCATTGACTGCCGCCAGCAGATTTCCGTGGCGGGCCACCGTGGCGGGCACCTGGAAGTTTGAGCTAGTGATGACGTTCTCCAACGAGCCCGAGGAGAGGTCAGGACTCAGCTTGACCTCGGCGATCTGGTTAAGGAAGTTCTGCACTGCATAGAGCCGACCCGCCTCGAGCAATATGCCGTCTACGGAGGGTACGGCGACGCCTTCGATCTGGGAGCTGGCGCCAGTTTCGGGATCAACCGTGAAAAGTGCTCCGAGGCCGGAGTGGGCGACAATCAGCGTTTCGCCGTTGGGAGTCGCGGCGATGCCGTTCAGGTTGAACGCAAATCCTGTGTTGGCGGCCTCATCCTGAACCTCCAACGTGCTCACGGCTCCCAGTGTGCCTCCGGGTCCGATCGGTACTTGGTAGAGATTCGCCTGGACAGAGTCCGTGAACCAGGCCGCGTCCTTGGTGACCACTACATCATTGATGAACGTGCCTAGTTGGAATACGGCGACGGTGGCCCCCGTACTCAAGTCGTAGGCATAACCCTGTCCCGTCGGTCCGCCTGCGACGAAGAGAAGGTCGTGCCGCAGATCGGCTTTGAGCCCCAGCGCCATGCGCCCGGCCGGCGCATCGATAAAGAGCTCCGCCTCACCTGAGCGAAGATCACCGCGGAAGATATCACCGGCGAAAAGGTCCCCGGCATAGAAAGTCGATCCCGCCCCGGTGGCGATCCCTTCAGCCGAACCGGCACCCGGAAGGACGATCTCATCAGGCGCGGGGCTGGCCGAACCGGAGGTGGCAATAGAAACCAGACCGAGTACGAGCACAAACAGTGCTAGACGTCGCATTAGCTCTCCTCTCCCTAATACTCGGTCAACTGTACGCAAGGCGGGTTCCTACCGGTTGCCGGCAGAATCGACCGCCCAGCTAGGAACTCATCTCACCGATCACCGCATCGGCCAATGCGGGCCAGGCGGTCATTGCCCAATCGTCGAACTGACGGCCCGACAAGCCGCACATGGCCAGCCGATGCTTGGGGTCCACCCAGAGGAACGATCCCGTCCCACCGAAATGACCAAAAGTCTCTGGAGAATTGGAGCGGCCGGTCCAATGGGGTTCCTTTGCGTCGCGCAGTTCGAATCCCAAACCCCAGTCGAGGGGGTTATATCGCCCGATCGCCGGTAGCACACCATTCAACCCCGGAAAGGCGACAGTGATCGCGGTCGAAAAAAGCCCCAAATCGACCAGGGTCGGTGAAAGCAACTCGTTGGCAAACGCGATCAATCCGGCAAGATTCCCGGACAAACCTTCTGATGGACGCCCGACCAAATCAGCAGAGATTTCGAGTGGTTCGAGTAGCTGAATCTCGAGGTAGTCGGCGAACTCGTGGCCGGTGAATTCGGTAATGATCTCTCCCAGAAGATCGAAACCGGCGTTTGAGTAGATCCGACGGGTGCCAGGCGTCGATATCGCCACGTCACCCTCGAAGGGCAGACCCGATGCGTGAGCTAACAGATGACGAATGGTGGCTCCTCGTGGTCCGGCCGGTTGTTCCAACCCGAACTCCTCGTCCTGAATCGCCATCAACACGAGATACGCGGTGAAAAGCTTGGTTACCGACGACCACGGTCCGGCGTAGGAGAGATCACCTCGTTGCGCCACCAAACCATCCGGCCCAACCACTGCCACAGCCGCATTCGGTACCGGCCAGGTGTCGATCAGTCGCAGGGAGTCGATCAACGATTGGTCGATTGGCGAACTCTGGGTTCCGCCCCGAGATGCCGCTCGAGGATCGACCAGGTCTCAGGTTCGCCGAGACATTTCTTCATCCCGATCAGCGTGCGCACGAACGCCGGTACCGCGAGGTCGGGGTCCATCGGATTGGGGCGCATCGCCGTGAGGACTCGCGGAGTGGGCCGGATCACGAGGATTTGCGTGTCGGGCCATTGCTCTTTGATGAGGGCGGTTTCTTCGTCCAACGATCGCCGTCCGACCCGATCGAAGAGACGCTCGTGAGGGAGTGCGCCCCGTCGCTCCTCCTCGGCGGCCATGGGAGCGATCACCAGCACGAGGTCTAGGGGCCGGTCGTTGCCGAGCACTAAATCGGCGTGGGTGCCCGAGGCCACTCCGCCATCTACATAGGGCCGTCCGTCATGGAGGTGGGGTCGAAAGACCAGAGGTATGGCCGTCGATGCACAGACCGCATCGGCCAGTCCGATCTCGGGAGCACTGGTGGTGCCGAAAGCTGTTCGGCGGCGAGTCGAGGCGTCAAAAGCAACAATGACTGTCGCCCGATCGGGCCATTCTTCGGCCTCGGCGCCCAACTCCTCTCGCACCCAGTCGCCGAGACCGGTGGTGTCGTATGGCGCCGGAGAGCCGAGCAGCAGCGTCAGGCCGGGCTTTCTCACACCCGGCAGCAGTCCGTGTCGCATCCACTTGACGAGATGAACGCCGGGCCGGGAACGGTAGGTGCGCTCTTTGATGCGGAGAGCCACTTCTTTGCGGCTGTCATCAGGGAGGACGAGCGAGTCGAGGTCGAGTCGATCGTGACGGACCAGGGCGGCGACGAAAGATCCCGAGGACGTGCCGACGACGACGTCGGCATCGTTGCAATTCCAACCGGTGGCCAATTCGATCGCCATGAGCGCGGCCATCTCGAAAGCTGCGCCGGTGATGCCCCCTCCTCCCAAGACCAGGCCGACCGCGCTTATGAGTTGCCAATCACGGGTGAATTCAGGATAGGGGCCACTCAGAATTTGCCTAGGTACCGTCGGGATTGCATGGACGCTGCGATGGTGATCGAGCCGGCGCGACTCGCGACGGATTTGAAGGAGATCGAATCCCTGCTCGAGGCCGTCGAGGTAGTCGACGGTCACCGACCCATCGGCGAGCGCAAGGCGATCGGCCTCACCCGACCGACCCTTGAATTGGTCGGACTCGTCGGGCGAGCCGAGGGAAGGATCGTCGCTTTCATCGCCTTGACGCCCGCCGCTAGCGATTGGTGGGCAATGGAGATGGCCATCGCCCCCGCTTTTCGTCGGCACGAGCACTATCGCCGGCTGTTTGAGGCGGCGGTAGGGGAGGCGAGACGTCGCGGGGGGCGAGGGTTACGAGCCTGGTTATTTCATCCCGGCTTGGCGACCGCGGCGGTAAGAGAAGGATTCAGAGAGGAACGCCAGCTGTTCAAAATGGAGCTCCACCTCCCGCTCTCGACCGTCGGCGAGTATCCGCCCAACATCGAAGTGAGTTCCTTTCGCCCCGGACATGACGAAGAGGCGCTGCTCCGCCTCAACAACCAGGCCTTTGTGGGTCATCCCGAGAACGGGGCGTGGACTCGGGCCGAATTGGCCTTGAGGATGGAGCGCGACTGGTTCGATCCAGAGATGGTCGTGATGGCCTGGAAGAGGAATGAGTTGGTGGGGTTCAACTGGCTGAAAGCCGATGACGACGAGGGAGAGATTTACGTGATCGCTGTTGCCCCCCGCTTCCAGGGCAAGGGCTTGGGGAAAGCATTGGTGATGGATGGTCTGGGGCGACTAGAGAAAGCTGGGGCCGAGAAGGCTTTCCTGTATGTCGATGCCGACAACCAGGCGGCACTTCGCCTTTATCGGGACCTCGGCTTCTACCTTGATCACGTCGACCGTTCTTTTGTGCGGGCGGTCTGACCGGGGTCAGCCGAAGCGACGGCCGCAGCTTCCGCAGCGATCGTCGTGAGCATCCGTCTGGCTGTAACACCAGGGGCAGGGGAGATCCTCGTCATCAGAATCCTGAATCAAGACGTCGCCCAGCGCGGCGGGCCGTCGATGCCCTCGGGCCAGCACCAGCAACCCTGATGTAGCAGTCGCCGCCAACAGTGCTTCGAGCAATGCTTCCTCCTCTGACGAGGAGGCTAAGTTCGCTAGTCCCAGGATTGGTGGATTTCGCGTTCTACCGTTGCTGCGGTCGGAGTTGGCAAAGCGTTGGAAAAAGACGCGTTAGCGGACGCCAACCGCGTCGGCCAGGTCGGCGACCAGTGGGGCCAGATCCTGCAGACGTCCGTCCCGCTTCTCGGCAGCTTCGAGCATGAGCATGGCCGAGTGGTAGGCGATCCAGCTCTTTAGTCGAGTGGCCGAAACCACCGCTCCATAACCCTCCAAGAAGGCGCTTGCCGCCTCGTCGCCGTGCAGCCTCGAAAGCTGCCAGCTGGCCAACGACACATCCCATTCCGGTGGGGCAACCGTGGCCCATTCCCAATCGACCAACGTGACCTGGCCGGCTTCGGTGACCAGGAATTGGTTGGGGAAGGGTCTCGTATGGGCAGGCTTGGCCGGACTCGCCACCGGAGGCCCCGCCGAAGCAGCCTGATCAAGCACGTCGGCGGGAAGGCTGAGGCGACGTCGATACTTGCCTAACCGCTCGATCGTGTTGCGAAAGTGGGCGCCGATCTGTTCGTTATCGATGGCATTGGACATATTGGTCATCGAGGCGTCGGACTCGTGCACGCCCCGCAGCACCCGGCCGGCTGAGCGGAGGATGTTGAGGTTGCGGGGCAAGCTCGCCAGATCCCAGTTCCCCCCATCGGTCATGTGAATCCAGGCGGTGCCTTCGTCGATTCCCCGGCTGAGGATCTTGGGCACTCCCTGCACTTTGTCGAGGGCAACCAACGCATGACGCTCCCGCCGCTCGCGGGTCGGGGTGGCGTAAATCTTGACGATGCTGGTGGCGCCCCCTTCCTCGCGGAGCCGGAAGACCCGGTTCGCTCCGGCCGAAACCTCGACATGCGTGGCGCTCGGCGAAACTGATCTGAGAATGATCTCGAAGTCCATGGATGCCTTTGATCTACAGGGTGGTCGATCGGAGAATTGGTTGTGGGGAAATCGAAACTGAGCTCGGGGACCCGATGGGTACCCTTGGGCGGCCAGGCTAGCTGAGATGACCAATGCAAATTGAGCTTGTTTATCCCGATGGAACGACGGCTTCCCATCCCCTCGGGGTCACCGGAGGGGATGTCGCGCGCTCGATCGGGCCGCGTCTCGCCGCCGCCGCGGTAGCCGTCGCCTTCGATGATCAACTCCTCGACCTCAATCGCCCCATTGAGCAGAGTGGGAAGTTTCGGGTCATCACGGCCGACACCGATGAGGGCCGGCACATCCTCCGGCATTCGGCCGCCCATATCCTCGCCCAAGCGGTGCTGGATCTCTATCCAGGATCTCATTTCGGCATCGGCCCGGCGATAGAGGACGGCTTCTACTACGACTTCGACATCGGCCGGCCGTTCACGCTCGAAGACCTCGAGCAGATCAACGCCCGGATGCGCGAGATCATTGCCGAGGATCAGCCATTCGAGCGCCGCGCCCTCACCGCCGAGGAGGCGCTCGAGATCTTTTCGGACCAGCCACTCAAGAAGGAGATCATCGCCTCCGTCGATCCAGGCGAGGTCGACGACGCTTCCGAGGTGACGGTTTACCGCAACGAGGGTTTCGTCGACCTCTGTCGCGGGCCGCATCTTCCCTCGACGGGTCGGCTTCCGGCCTTCAGGCTCCTCCGCACCGCGGGCGCCTATTGGCGAGGGGACGAGAAGCGCCAGCAGCTGCAGCGCATCTATGGCACAGCTTGGGAGAGTGAGAAGGCGCTCGCCGACTATCTCCATCGAGTCGAAGAAGCCGAGCGGCGCGACCATCGCCGGCTTGGTCACGAGCTCGACCTCTATTCCTTCCCTCGGGAACTCGGCCCTGGCCTGGCTGTTTGGCATCAAAAGGGCGGCATGTTCCGCAAAGTCGTGGAGGACCACTCGCGCCGCCTGCACGAGCGATTTGGCTTCGAGTTTGTTGTCAGTCCACACCTTGCCCGGGAGGTGCTCTGGGACATCTCCGGTCATCTCGGCTTCTACGCCGAGAACATGTATCCGGGGATGGAGGTCGACGAGAATGAGTTTTACCGGGTGAAGCCGATGAACTGCCCGTTTCACATCCTCGTCTATCGAAGCCGGGGCCGTTCCTATCGGGAGTTACCCCTCCGTCTGTCCGAACTCGGGGCGGTCTATCGCCAGGAGCGGTCAGGCGTGTTGCATGGACTCTTGCGAGTGCGGGGTTTCACTCAAGACGATTCGCATACTTTCTGCCGGGCCGATCAGCTCGATTCGGAGCTGGCGCTTCATCTCGAGTTCGTCACAACCTGGATGCGCGACTTCGGCTTCACCGAGTTCGAGGCCGACCTTTCCACCAAACCTGAAAAGTCGGTGGGCGATCCCGCCCAATGGGAGGCGGCGGAACAAGCTCTTGAGAAATCGCTTCGGGACGCCGGGATCAGTTACCGCCTCGCCAGAGGAGAAGGGGCGTTCTACGGGCCCAAGATCGATGTCCACATTCGCGACGCCATTGGTCGCCGTTGGCAGATGTCGACGATTCAGTTCGACTTCAACATGCCGGCGCGCTTTGAGCTCACCTACACGACTTCGGACAATCAAGGTGCCCAGCCATACATGATCCATTGCGCCAAGGCGGGGTCGATTGATCGCTTCCTGGCCGTGGTCGTGGAGCATTACGCCGGGGCCCTCCCCGCCTGGATGGCGCCGGTGCAAGTCTCGGTCCTTCCAGTGGCCGACCGGCACCTGGATTACGCCGGGGAGGTAGCAGCCGCCGCTCGGCGGCGGGGGCTGAGGGTAGAAGTCGATCATTCGAGCGAGACCGTCGGTGAAAAGATCAGGAGGGCGCTGACCCAAAAGCATCCGTTCCTACTGGTGGTGGGCGACAAGGACATCGAAGCCCATACGGTGGGCTTTCGCCGCTATGGCGAGGAACGAGACCAACGGGGGGTTCCCCTTTCGGAGGCGCTGACCCTCATGTCGGAGGCCGGCGTTCCACCGGGCACATAGTGGACGGGATCAATATTCCCGCCGACGTCGCCGAGACCGCCGGGGTTCCCGCCGATCTCGACTCGTCAGCCGTCGGTCCTTATCGGTTCCCTTCCCCCCGCCGCCGGCGTACTGCGACATGGATCTTCCTCGTATTGGCTCCGCTGGTCTTCATCCTGACTCCGAGTCGGGCGGTTGCTCTAGCCATGGCGGGGGTCATGCTGGTTATCGCCGGGTGGCATTGGTGGGCGGCATGGCCGCTCAATCTCCAGCCCGAGGAGGCGCTGGTGATCGCCTCCCGCCGTGCACCGTTTCCGATCGGTCATGCCTCGGCGGCGGTCATCTTTTCCGGCTTGCGTTCGCGGCCACACTGGCACGTCGTGATGTACGACGCCTCCGAGCCTCCGCGGGCGAGGGCTCTGGTGATCGTCGACGGAGTCGGCGGGGACGTCATCGGTGACCCATATACCGAGACGTTCGTTGACGAAAGATCTCTCTCCGAAGCTGAGCCCGTTCCCCCCTTTCCGCCTTCGGCGGTACTCCCCCCTTCGGGGGGAGAAAC
>JBOGEW010000259.1:0-3222 GCA_050742075.1 Acidimicrobiia bacterium | reverse complement strand
CAGCGTGGGTGTGCGTCGAGCGGACTTTCCCCGCTTCTGGATCACGTTGGAATCGCTCGACGGCGACCCGGGACCGTCTTCGAACACTTACTTCGACAGCACCTGAGGGCAATGAAAAAGGCTGAGGGAAATGAAAGAAGGCTCCGGTTCCCCGGAGCCTTCTTTGCTAACCCATGACGTTGGAACACTTCAGCTCGAACGAGCCGCTGCGGGGGGACCGAACCCGCAGATCCCAAAGCCCGGTGGTCCGAGTTTGGAGTCGCCACCTCTCCCGATAGCCGGGAGGAGCAGCGCATTAACGGCCAGCGCCGCTCAGCGCTCGGCCACCTCCAGAGTCCCAAAAGCTTTACCCAATACGGACCACCTCCTTTCTCTGGTGGGAGGATTCTGTCACGAATTCAGAGAAAGCGCGGAGATTTCCCGTCTCTCCCCCCGGAGGGGGGAGTACCGGCGTAGCCGGGGAGGGGGAAGGCCTGTCAGACTTTGAAGCCGTGGGCTCGCATCCACTCGTCGTTGAAGACCTTTGATAGGTAGCCGCGCCCCGAATCAGGAATGACCACAACGATCAGGCGGCTGGGTTCTTCGGTGGCGACCTGAACCGCAGCCTCCACCGCCATGCCGCATGACCCGCCGACAAGGAGTCCCTCCTCCCGGGCGAGACGACGAGTCATCGCAAACGAGGCGGCGTCGTCAACCATGATGAAGCGGTCGATCAGCTCGAGATCGACAGTCTTTGGGTAGAAGTCCTCCCCTACACCCTCGACCTGGTACTGGTGTATCGAAGCACGATCCCGGGCGGTGTAGATGCTGCCGGCGGGATCGGCCCCAACGACGAGCACGTCCGGATTCTTCTCTTTGAGGTAGCGGGCTGTGCCCGAGATGGTCCCGCCGGTTCCCACCCCGGCAACCAGGGCCCCAACTTTGCCTTCCGTCTGACTCCAGATCTCAGGTCCGGTTGACTGGTAGTGGGCGTGCGGATTGCTCGGATTGGAATACTGGTCGGGGTGATAGGCGCCCGGTATTTCGTCCGCCAGGCGGCGGGCGACGCCGTAATAGGACTCGGGGTGGTCGGGCAGTAATTCGGTCGGGGTAATGAGGACCTCGACCCCATACGCTCGCAAGAGGTCGATCTTCTCCTTTGAAACCTTGTCGGGAACCGTGCAGATGACTCGATACCCCCGCACTGCTCCCACGAGCGCCAGCCCGACTCCGGTGTTGCCTGAGGTCGGCTCGATGATGGTTCCGCCGGGAGCTAGTTGTCCGTTGGCCTCGGCCTGATCAATCATCTCGACGGCGATTCTCTCTTTGACCGACCCACCGGGATTGATGGCTTCGATCTTCGCCACCAGGTTTCCCGGCGGATGGATCCTGCTCAGCCTCACCAGCGGGGTGTTGCCTATAAGCCCGAGCACACTTTCATAGATCTGCATCGACTGCCAGCTTATGGGAGAGCCGTAACCTCTGAAAATGCTTGCTCGCTGGGTGCGGATCGTGCTCGGCTGGAACGTCGTGACCATCCTGCTCGGGGCTCTGGTCCGCGCCACCCACTCCGGAGCCGGGTGCGGAAGGTCGTGGCCAACTTGCGCCGGAGTGGTTGTTCCCCCTCTTGAGGGAGCGACCGCGATCGAGTTCACCCACCGCGCCGCCAGCGGCCTCGCTCTGGCTGGGGTTATTGCAATTGCAATTGCCGTGCAACGTCAGACGGTGAAGGGGCATCCCGCCCGGAGATCATCGGCTCTCGCGGTGGGAGCAATTCTCCTTGAGGCTGTCATCGGGGCAGCCATCGTCCTCTACGAGTGGGTAGGGCGCGACGACTCGATCGCCCGGGCGGTGGCGGTTCCGCTCCACCTCGCCAACACTCTGCTGCTCCTCGCCGCTCTGACGATGACAATCTGGTTCCTGTCCGGGGGAGGAACCCTTGCGCGACGAGGAGCCTCTCGCCGCTGGATCTACACAGGAGGTGGAGCTCTGGTGGCGATCTCAGCCACGGGTGCCGTGACCGCTCTGGCCGACACGCTCTTTCCAACCGATCGGCCCGCTCCGACCGAAGCGGTTCATTTCCTCACCGAGCTGCGCGTCGTGCACCCGGTGCTGGCGGTAGTGGTGGTGATCGCCGCCGCCCTCGCCGCCCGGGGCCAATCCCTTCCCGCGGCACCAGCGTGGCGATTCCTGGTCGGCCTGACGGGGGCGCAGTTCTTCATCGGCTTGCTCAACATCCGCCTCGGCACCCCGATCGCGCTGCAGCTACTCCATCTGTTGGTTGCCGACTTGATTTGGATCTCGTTCGTCTGGCTCGCCGCTCAGGTGCTGTCGAGCAACGATGCCAGAGCCTCGGGCGAGTTGGTCGGGGCCAAACAAACCATCCCCGAGCATACATAAGCGAGTCCCCCCGCTTCGCCCCGGCGACCCACCAGCAATGGCACCTCCTCCTGGGCGGTGTCGGCCTGGGCCAAGACGACGTGGGGTCGGTAGCGCGCCCAGAAGACCTCCACCATCTGACCTCGCTCGGTCCCGACTATGGCCAGCTCCCTGGTGCCGGTGTGAATGCTGGTGAGCACCCCCAACGCATGGCCGGCGCCGCTCGGGTACCTCGTCAACAAAGGAGTGACCGCGGTGAGGTTGGCCTCCGCTCGATCGCGCAGCTCAACATCGCCGGTGTAGAGCGCGAGCATCAACAGCGCCTCGGCTGCTAACGAGTTACCGGAGGGAAGGGGGTTGTCGAAGAGATCACGCGGGCGTTTGATCAGGTCGTTTGACTCCGAGGTGAACATGGCGCCATCGTCGGATCCGAAGCGTTCCGGAATCTGACGAATGATCCGCTCGCCCTCGCGAAACCATCGGAGTTCGCCGGTGGCGGCATAAAGCGAGAGGAGGCCGATACCCATGGCGGCGTAGTCCTCGAGGAATCCCGGAGTTTGGCCGGGTCGGCCTTTGGCCCAGGCACGGAGAAGGCCTCGCCTTTCATCGTCTTGAACGAGGTTGATGAGGACAAAGTCGGCCGACCGGGCAGCAGCTTCGAGGTAGGAAGGCTCGGCGAGCGCCGCCGCCGCCTCGGCCAGGGCCCTGATTGTCAGTCCATTCCAACCGGCCAGGACCTTGTCGTCGAGCCCGGGACGCTTCCGCTGCGATCGCCGCCTGAGGAGGGCCTGCCGGCATCGCTCCAATTCGGGCGAAGGAGACCAACTCTCAGCGCGAACGAGAATGTTGCTGCCTTCGAAGTTG
>JBOGEW010000258.1:0-4199 GCA_050742075.1 Acidimicrobiia bacterium | reverse complement strand
GTTTCTCCCCCCGTAGGGGGGAGAGCCGGCGTAGCCGGGAGGGGGGAAATCTTCGCTGGGGGGAGAAACGGGTGGTTGGTAGAGGCGGGGATCCTCGGGCTCGATCCCGGCCGCGGCCAGCTCCTCGTCAACATCTGCCTTGCGCTCGCTGGTCGAACGCCGCACTGAATGACGATCGTCGGCGACCGCCCGTTGCATCATGTCGCCCACCTGAGCCCAGGTAGGCGCCGAGCCCTCGCCGACAATTTGTCCCCCCGAGTTGTCGACCAGCACGAAGTAGGGAGTGGCCGGTACTGCGAACGATTCCCATGCTTCTGTCGACATCACGGTCGACACCGAAGGATTCATCAACCGCGCCACTGCGGCCGGGCTCTCCGCCTCGGCGCCTTTCGTGACCACCACCGGCCGGATCCCCGACAGGGGAGGGACCTCCTCTTTCCAGAAGGCGCCGCAAGCGGTGCAGGTAGTGGAAAGGAAAGCGAGCAGAGTGTGCCCCCGGTTGCCCGCCAGTGAAATGGTGGTTGCCCCACCGCCGGGGGTGGAGCCGGAGAGGACCGTCGCGGCACCGTTTCGGGCCAACCGCCGCGGAGGAGAGATATGAGCCTCATGAGGCTCGCCTCCTCCGAGAGCGTCGAGTTGGCGGAGGATCTCGGCGTGGCTGCGCAGCAAGCCGGCGACGAGCACCACCAAGAGGACGATCACGATGCCTTCGATCACGATCAGCGCTTCCATGCTCAGGTGATCCGGCCCCACACGACGGGAATCGCCCCGGCGGCGCCGAATGAGAAGGTGTAGTCCACGGCCCCCGACTCAACACCGTTCTTCAGCGTCCAGGAGCCGGAGGCAAAGCGACCGATCCCGTCGACGCCATTGCCGTTCCAATCCCCCACCACCGGGGTGGCCGCGGCGTCGCCAAAGTCGAACTCGACATCAGGGGAACCGCCGCCCGGGAACTGTTTGAGCAGCCACCGAGAACCGCGTACGACACCAATCCCGTCGATTCCGTCGCCGTTCCAATCGCCCACCACGGGGATGTCGCCGTCCTCTCCAAAGGTGAAGCTGAGGTCGGGGGAGCCGTTCGCATTCCGATGGCGGAGGAACCATTGGCCTTTGCGGAACACCCCGGGGGTATCCCAGCCCTTACCGGTCCAGTCGCCTGCCACCGGGACGTCACCGGGGGAGCCATAGTTGAAAATCAGGTCCGGTAGGCCGCCACCGGCGATCTGGCGGATGTGCCAAGTGAGAGATACGTCGCCGGCTCGCCCGTGAGTAACTCCTTTCACCACTGCCGCCGTGGCTTCTCCCGACCCGGTCCAATCGGCGGCCAGTGGTACGTCCCCCGGCAGTCCGAGATCAAAGGTCGAAGTCGGAGCGCCGGGGCTGAGCCCGCTGCGGAAGTTCCAGGTGGGGAAGGTAACCGCGGCGACGTAGGCGTTGAGAATTCCGCTCGGGTGGAGGCAGGCGGCGTCGTGGAAACGAGTGTTGTCGTCGCGAGCATCGGTACGGGTGCAGGTGCTGTCCCATTCCCAGGGAACTACGCAGGTGACCACCCGGCAGACGATCGGACCCATGCAAGCAATGTGTTGGTTGCACTGGCCGTAGCGAAAGCGGACGCAGTTGATCTTGCGGAGGCCGCAGTCGTCGTTGGCGCAGGCACAAACCTTGCCGACACATTCCGGTCCACAGGTTCCGGAGCCACCACACCCACAGGACCCGCAGGAGAGATCATGACAATCCATGTAGTAGCGGGGTCCGCCGCCGCAATAGCCCGAGCCTTCGGCTCGCCACCAACCCGAGACAGCGGTGCCGGGGGGACATGAGTTGATCCCGGTCATCGAACAGCAGAACTCGGTATAGCCATCCCGGCAGCGGGCTCCGCCGGGGCAATTTCCTGGAACCACCGCCGCGTAGGCACTGACCGGGCGGAGGATGTAGGTGGCGGGGGCGGTCATCAGAGCCGAGCCAACGAGTGCGGTGCGGCGCAGGAAGCCGCGTCTCGAAGTCTTGGTCGCGAGGAATTTGCTGGCCCCCTCAACCAGGCGGGAACTCATCGATTGCTCAACCGCGGCACCTCGCTCAATAGGAGGTAGAGGCAATAGACGCCGATGCCGAGAAACCCGACATAGGCAATTCCGGCCAGCGGCTGCTCGGCCAACACGGAGGGAAGGCTGGGCCCATCGGCGGTGGCGAAGGTGACTGCTCCACTTACGGCCGTCAGGTTCATCATCAGATGTATCCAGGTCGGGGGAGTGTCGGCCTTACCGAAGCATCCGCAGGAGGCGATGGGGAGTCGGCGGCCCATCGCCAAAGCGACAAAGGCAGCGAATCCGGCGTATACCACCGCCACCGCCCAGGCATGTAACGGGCCTGATACCAGCAGGGCCATCGAACCCACCGCTATCTCGACGGAGCCGAGTCCAATGACCGACAGCCGGGACGAGGGGAGACCAGCGGCGCGAAGGGCACCCGAAGTGGGTTCGGAGTCGGCGAACTTGCGGATACCGCTCCAGACCAGCAGGGCGGCGACGAGGAAGAACCATCCCTCCACGTTGGGGAGGCTAAACAGTTCCGCCGTCTTCACCCTTGCTCTCGGAAGGTGCTCGATCCGCTCAGCTTGGCCGACTCCATTTTTCCCGGATCCAGATACCCGCCGCGTACGTCAACAGGGTGATCGCGCTCATCGCGGTCACTGCTCCAAGGACCAACCCGGGATCATTGACGCCTCCCGGCCCGAAATCTGTGGCGTGCACGAAGCCAATCCAGCTGAAAAAGGCGGCGACGACTGCCAGGACGACGACGTCGGAAACGTCATTGGCGATAGAGCCTTTGCTCGGAAGACGAGCAACAACCGCGATCGGAGGTCGATTGCGGCCCGAACGGTTGGCGAGAACGCCGTCAACGCCAAAGACACCTCCCGCCTCGGTCACGAACAACAAGGTTTGGATTGCGATATAGAAGACGCTCGGTGTGATTCGTCCAGCGAGCATGAAATTGACGTTGAGACCTGCGCCGATGATCAAGGCCAGATTGGTATACGTGCCGGTCAGGATTGCCAACCCAATGGCCAACTCCAGAACTATCACCAGCCAGCCGATCCACCGGCTTCCTGGCCGGAGGATGGTGTCGATAGTTCGCTCGTAAAAGGGGAAAACGACCAAGCCGTTGGTCAGCTGGTCGTCAAGAAAGGCGACGACAGCGCTCCCGTTCCACCAGGTGTCATCCCCGACCTTCTCGAAGAAGGTGCGCAGCCAGCCGACGCCCATGAACAGGCGTAATGGAACCAGCACCGCAGCTGACCTAGCTAGCTCGGTTGCAAACCAACTCCGATTGCCCAGAACACGGGTGGCGCCCACTCTTGATCTTTCGACCGAGGACAAATCGACTACGGCGATTGCGTCACGGTCGGTTCTCGATATCGTTTGCATTAGGTCCAGAACAAAGGAAATCGACCCTCTTCCGGCGTTCTTGACAACATTCTGCGAGGGGTTGGAGTCTTCTCCTGTATCAGCGGTTTTACCTATAGGCTCAGGCTGGTATGCCAGATATCGAGCAATTGGCCGTCAACACCATCAAGGGGCTGGCGATGGACGCGGTTCAGAAGGCCAACTCGGGTCACCCAGGCACGCCCATGGGGATGGCCGATATCGCTGTTGTTCTTTGGGGGAGATATCTGAACGTCGATCCCGAGTTGCCCACCTGGCTCGATCGCGACCGCTTCATTCTCTCCAACGGGCATGCCTCGATGCTGCTCTATGCGCTCCTCCACCTCTCCGGCTTTCCCCTCACCCTCGAAGACATCCGCAACTTCCGACAGCTGGAGAGCGTCACCGCCGGCCATCCCGAACGCCATCAAGACCTGGGAATCGAGGTGACCACCGGCCCGCTCGGCCAGGGCTTTGGGATGGGAGTGGGGATGGCAATCGCCGAGGAACACCTGCGGGCGCGCTTCGACCAGGAGCTCGTCAATCACCGGACATTTGGCTTTGTCTCCGATGGCGATTTGATGGAAGGCGTCTCCGCCGAGTCCTCGTCGATCGCCGGTCACCTCGGGCTCGGTCGCCTCCTCTACTTCTACGACGACAACAACATCTCGATCGACGGAAGCACCGACATCACCTTCTCCGACGATGTCGGGGGCCGATTCCGCTCCTTTGGCTGGCAGGTAAGCGAGATCGACGGGCATGACCGCGGTGCCATCG
>JBOGEW010000257.1:0-9482 GCA_050742075.1 Acidimicrobiia bacterium | reverse complement strand
CCCCCCTCCCCGCCTGCGGCGGTACTCCCCCCTTCGGGGAGAAACAGCGAGTCTGGGGGGAGAAACTAAGAGGAGAACGAAACTGCGAAGGCCGCTGACCACCGGCCCATGAGGTTTGTGTAGTGGAGGCCGGCCCCCTCCGGGTTTCCGGAGGCGAGAGCATCTATCGACGCCCAGACCTCCGCCGCCGACTCGTCAAGGGCGAGATCGGCGCTTTCGAAGAGGTAGGCGACGCTTCCGTAATCGAGCTCGAGCATCGAGTCGGACGGAAACTCGGCCAGCCAGGACGCGAGATGTCCGAGCTCGACGATCAAACTCTCAGGGAGTTGGGCCTCGGTGAGGACAGCCGCTGCACGGTTGACCCGATCGATTGCAGGTTGGAGCGGACTTCGGTAGCGAACCGATCCATGCGAACCGCCCTCCTCCTTCTCGAGTAGTTCATAGATTCGCTGCTCAGGGGTGAAGAGAACGAACCAGCGCAGTGGCACGTGCCAAGCCGAGGTGAGGATCTGAGACTTCATGTCCGGCTCCGAGGCGCGAAGCTTTCTCAGCTCCCGATCCGCCTGCCGAGCAATCTCCTCGGGAATGATCGTTGATCGTCCCATCACTTCGAACGCGTTGTAAAGGGCGAGGACTCCTTCCAACATGCGAAGCTGCGGACGGCGAGGACAAACGAAACGGCCGCCACGCCACTCGGTGATCCAAGCGTCCTCGATCATCGACTCGCCGATGAACCCATACGGCTCCCATCGGCGCGTACGCCGCGGACTCGGATCGGGATGCTGGTCCCACGCTCTGATTCGATCTTCGGGGAGATAGACCCGGAGATACGCCGACTTGATCACGTCGGTCATCCTATGTTCTGGGTGTTGAAAATCAGTGTCCGTTAGAATCTCGGCCAAAAGGAGTAGCCCGCTGATCGCCGCCCTTCGCGCATGAGCTGGATGCAACGGGACGTTCATCATCGAGACCTGGGTCTTTCCGACGCCCAAATGCTCGAGATGTACCGGCTGATGTTGGAAACGCGACGGGTCGACGATCGCATGTTTGCGCTCAATCGTCAGGGCCGGGCTCCCTTCGTAGTCGGCTCTTCCGGTCACGAAGCCGTTCAGGTCGCTTCCGCCTTTGCCCTCGATCGGGAGAAGGACTGGGTACTCCCCTACTACCGGGACATGGGTGTCGCCCTCGCCTGGGGGATGAGTCTCATCGACATTTTCATGGCGGTGTTCGCCCGGGCGGCCGACGGCTTTTCGGGGGGCCGCCAACTTCCCAATCATTGGTCAAATCGCGAGCTGCGCGTTTTTACCCAGTCCTCGTGTATCGGCACTCAATATCCCCACGCCGCCGGTATCGCCAAAGCCCTCCAGATCCTGGGAGATGATGCGGTAGTGGCGGTCTTCGGCGGGGAGGGTTCGACCTCAGAAGGCGACTGGCACGAGGCGGTCAATTTTGCCGGAATCCATCGCCTCCCGGTGGTCTTCATTACGGAGAACAACCGCTACGCGATCTCGGTGCCAAGCACCGACGAAGTAGCCGGATCGATCAGCGGACGCGGTTCCGGTTACGGCATGTACGGAGGCAGCATCGACGGGAACGACGCTCTCGAGGTTTATCGGACGGTCAAGGATGCAGTGGAGCGGGCAAGACGGGGAGATGGCCCGAGCTTGATCGAAGCCGAGACGTACCGGTACTACGCCCATACCTCTGATGACGACGATCGGCTCTATCGGAGTCGAGAAGAAGTGGAGGAGTGGCGTCGGCAAGACCCGGTCGTCGCCATGAAGCAGTACTTGATCGAAGAGCGGCTGCTTTCCGATGCCGACGAGAAGCGCATCAATCAGGAAGTCACCGACGTGGTTCTGGCCGCGGTGGACAAGGCCGAGTCATCACCGGCTCCCGACGACCCCTACAGCCACGTCTATGCGCGGGTAATTGATCCGGGTCCAGCCGCCACGGTTCCTGAGCCAGCCGTCCATGGCCCGGTGATCAATCTCATCACCGCCATCAACCGCTCGCTTCGCGACGTGATGGATGCCCATCCGGAGACCGTCGTGTTCGGTGAGGACGTGGCCGGAAAGAAGGGTGGAGTCTTTAAGGCCACGGAAGGACTGACGGAACGGTTTGGACCAGGCCGCTGTTTCAACACTCCGATTTCCGAATCACTCATCGCTGGGCTGGCTGTGGGAATGGGTGCCACCGAATTGCGTCCTATTGCCGAGATTCAGTTCGCCGACTACATCCATCCTGCCTTCGACCAACTCGTCTCCGAAGCGGCGCGTATCTCATATCGATCCAACGGGGTGTGGACCTGTCCGATGGTGGTCAGAGTTCCCTTCGGTGGCGGCATTCACGGAGCGCTCTATCACTCCCAATCGATCGAGAGTTACTACGCCCATGTTCCGGGACTGAAAGTGGTGGTTCCCTCGACCCCGGCTGACTTCAAGGGATTGCTGATGACGGCGGTCGAAGACCCCGATCCGGTGATGATCCTCGAACCAAAGAAGCTCTATCGGTTGGTCAAGGGGCCCTACCCCGAGGGCGAGTGGAGGGTGCCCCTCGGCAAGGCATCGATCCGTCAGAACGGGACCGACCTGACGATTCTCACCTATGGGGCGATGGTCCATTTCACGATGGAAGCCGTACCCGCTCTAGAGGAACTAGGGATCTCGGCCGAGGTGATCGATCTTCGCAGTTTGCGCCCTCTCGACTGGCCCACGATCGAGGCTTCGGTGAAAAAAACGAGCCGGGTCCTCATCGTCCACGAGGACAACGAATTCGTCGGGTACGGGGCCGAACTGGCCGCTCAGATCGCCGATAAGGCCTTCGAATGGCTCGACGCCCCGGTTCGACGTTATGCGCTGGGAGAAGTTCCGGCCTTCCCATATGCCCAGGAACTCGAGGACATGCTTTATCCCAATCCGGAAGGGATAATCAGACATGCCCAGGAGCTCGCCAAGTACTAGCTCGGCCCGGGAAGAGATTCGGATCGTCGAAGTCGTCGAGCTCGACCGCGAGCCCCAAGACCAGGGGTTGCCGGGGCCAGTCAACCGTCCGAACCGCTGGGCGCTTCTTCTCGGCATCGTTGTTCTCGGTGTTCTTGGCTTAAGCCTGCTCCCCGCCTCTGACGTCGAGACCAACCGCGCCAACGCCACCCTTCCTGATCCGGCGGTCGCCACGACCCTGGTGGGCAGTCGGCAGCCACGGGTCGCCTTCATCAGCGAAGAGACCTTCCCCATGTTCGTGGTGAGCGGTCTCAGGGGGTTTGTCAGCCTCACCGAACCGGTTTCCTTCGATGGACGATGGTGGATCATCGGCAACCGCACCGACCTGTTCGCGAAGGCTCTGGTTCTCGCCTCGGAGGACGGGAGACTCTGGGAAGCGATCTCCGAAATCCCGGTCGACATCGGGAGGTCGGTCCGCATCGACCAGCTGGCCACAGTGGACGGGGCGTTGCTCGCGGTGGGAACCGAAGGCTCCCTGATCGGCCCCACCTTTTACTCCGCCCTGTCGGGCACTCTCGGGTTGTGGAGGTCAGGCGACGGTGTCCGCTGGATACCGGAGACCGTCGATCCCGGGGGATCCGACCTTGCCTTTCTTGACACCCAGCTGACCGTCAGTGGACGGTCAGCGGTGCTGCAGGCGGTGGTTGATTCGACGGCGGCTCCCAGCGCCGCGGCCCGACTTCCGGCCCATGTCGTCGCCGGCATTGCCGAAGGCCTGTTCACCGTCCGTCCACTGGGAACCCGGCTCGTCGTTGAGGGACCGCTCGGAATCCAAGTAGCCGAGGCACCGATGTCCCGAGTTTCTCAGGCTTCTTCGATGCGACTCTTTCGATCGGATTCCTTCGCCGAATGGAGTGAGATCGAGATTTCTTTCAATGTGAATGGCGAAATCGTCGCCGCCCCGAGCGGAGGGTTCCTCGCGGGTACGGGCGGAGTCCCCTTTACCTCCGCCTACGGGGTCACCTGGAATCCCAATGCGAGCGCATTTAGTGCCGGCTCATACCAAACATGGGGTGAGGGAATTCTCGGAATCTCTGAGAACGGGGCGATCGCTCTCATCGACACCGAGGGTGAGCTGGCGGTACAGCTTCCGCCCGAGATGTCCTCTTGCACGGTAGGAGGATCCAACCATCTGCTGGCAGCGGCCTGCCCGGCGCCACTGGCGGCTCCACCGCAGTCCGTTGAGTGGAACGGGTTCGAGGTCAGCTCCTCCAGCTACAACTGGCTCGAGCTGACCGACCCGGCCACGTCAGTGGAACGGGAGTTCCCGCTTCAGCGGCTGGCAGGGATATACGACGCCGAGGCCGACACGATCTCTCTCGTTGATCGCCGCGGGGTGAGAGAAGCCTTCCCCGTCGAAACTCTCCGGCAGCTAGGGAGCGATTCGCGCCTCAATCGATTCGAAATCATGCTGAGTGCGGATGGGCTGAAATGGGCACGGGGCCAGATCGCTCTCCGAGCCGGGGAGCTCCACCTGATCGGAGGGGTCGGAGATGGATTCCTCGTCGGAACCAGATCCTCGGAGCCGAATTCGACCTTTACCGTGCTGGCCGCCGATTTCTGATGTCACTCCTTACCGAGTTGTCGGAATTGGTGGGCAAAGCCTTCGCCAACATTGGTCTCGATTCTGCTCTGGGACAGATCCAGGTCTCGTCGCGTCCCGAGCTCTCCCAGTTCCAAAACAATGGCGCCTTGGTTGCCGCCAAATCGGCGGGCCGAACCCCCCGTGACCTGGCTCAAGAAGTGGTGGCCAAGCTTGACGCTGGCGCTTCGATGCTCAAACAGGCCGAGGTCGCCGGACCCGGTTTCATCAACCTCTCCGTCAGCGACGAGACGTTGGCCCGTTTTGTCAATTCGATGAGTGACGACCCCCGACTCGGGGTGGCGAAGGCCGACCCCGCCCTGGTGGTCCTGGTCGATTATGCGGGACCGAACGTCGCCAAGGCCATGCATGTTGGCCACATCCGGGCCACCATCATCGGCGACTCGCTAGCCCGCCTCTTTCGCTTCCTCGGCCACCAGGTAATCCGCGACCCGCACTTTGGCGACTGGGGACTCCAAATGGGGCAGGTGATCGCGGCGATCGAGGAGCGGTGGCCCGACCTCCCGTACTTCAACTCACATGGGCCTTATCCCGAGGAATCGCCAGTGACGCTGGCAGATCTCCAAGAGCTCTATCCGATCTCTGCGGCTCGAACCGAGACCGATGAAGCTTGGGCCGATCGTGCCCGCCAGATCACCGTCGACCTCCAACAAGGCCATTCTGGCTATCGCGCACTCTGGCGGCACATGAAGGCCGTTTCGGAGGAAAGTCAGCGACAGGATTTCGGCAACCTCGGGGTCGAGTTCGACCTCTGGTATGGCGAGTCTGATGTCGCCGATCAGCTCGCCCCGTTGGTGGAGAGCCTGCGAGCCAAGGGCCTGGTCATAGAGAGCGAGGGAGCCCTGGTCCTGACGGTGGCGGAAGAGGGAGACAACCGCGAGTTGCCTCCTCTGATTCTCGAGACCTCAAAGGGGGCCTATCTCTACGGGACCACGGACCTCGCCACTCTCGAACATCGGGTGCGTGACCTTGGCGTCGATGTCGCCCTCTATGTGGTCGACGCCCGTCAGTCAGACCATTTCCATCTCCTCTTTCGAGCGGCGCGCAAAGCGGGCATCGCCCCTGACGAAGTGGTCCTCGAGCACATCCGGTTCGGAACCATGAATGGGCCCGACGGCAAACCTTTCAAGACCAGGGTAGGAGGAATCGTCGCTCTCGCCGACCTGATCGAGATGATCACCGAGAAAGCACGGCAGCGGCTGCACGAGGCGGACATCGCCCAGGTTTATCCCGCTTCCGAGCGAGAGGAGATCGCTCGTCAGGTGGGAGTGGCGGCCCTCAAGTTCGGGGACCTGATCAACAATCGGGTATCCGACTATCTCTTTGATCTCGATCGCTTCTCGTCCTTCGAAGGTAAGACGGGTCCTTACCTCCAGTACGGAGCAGTCCGGATCCGGTCGATCGAGCGGCGGGCGGGCGACCGGGGACTCGAGGCGGGGCCGGTGCAGGCGCCGACCGTCGATGCCGAGCGCAATCTGATGCTTGCCCTGTTGCGCCTTCCCGAGGTGGCCAAGAGAGCCGCCGAGCTGCGGGCGCCCAATCACCTGGCCGAGTACGCATTCGAGCTCACTGCCACCTGGAATCGCTTCTACGAGACATGTCGCATCATCGACGAACCGGACGAAGACCGCCGCGCTTCCTGGATCACGCTCGCCGGTGTGACTCGACGTGTCCTGGTAACCGTGCTCGACCTTCTGGGAATTGAAGTTCCGGAGCGAATGTGAGCGAATCGCCGGTGTTGCTTAGAGAGGGCAGACCGGAAGACCTCGAGGCGATCAGAGCGTTCACCACCGACACCTTCGCCTGGGGCGACTATGTCCCCGACCAATACCTCCACTGGCTAAACGAGGAGTCGGGAGCAGTGTTGGTGGCGACGGATCAAGGTGATCGCGTCCTGGCGATGGTGCACATTCAACAACTGTCACCGAAAGAGGGCTGGCTCTCGGGAGCACGGGTCCGGCCCGATTATCAAAGACAGGGACTCGGTTCGAAGTTGAACCACGCCGGAGTCGAATGGCTGCAGACCCGGGGTGCCCTCGTCGTCCGCCTGACGACCGAAGAGAACAACCTGGTCGCTCAGCAACAAGTCGAGAAGCTTGGCTACCGGCGGGTGGCAAGGTTTGCCCTGGCGGAAAGGAGCTTCGGACAGCATGGCGTCGAATCCAACGGCGGTCGTCGCCTTCCCGGCCCCGAGCGCCTCGATCTCGCTCCTGCCGCTGAGGGCGAGCCCGCGTTCCTGGTCTGGTCGGCGGGTGATCTGAATCGAGCTTCTCACGGCTTGTACGCCAGCGACGGCTGGGCCTTCCGCCGATTGGCGCTGGAGGACCTGATCTCTGCCTCGCGCGGCCGAAAGTTCTGGGCCTCTCCGGCAGCCTGGGCTATTGCCGCGGAGGAAAACGGGCTATGGGTTTCGGCTCTGATGACTACCCCCGACGAGGCCGATCGGGCGGTACGCGCCCTCGTTGATCTGGCCGAGGAGAAAAGAGTCGAGTGGATGGGGGTGATGGTGCCGCGAGTCCCCTGGCTCGAAAAGGCGCTCGAGTCAGAACACCTCGAAGTCAACTATCCCAACATCGTCTGGGAAAAACCCATCTGATCCGTTCTTGCGTAGATTTGGCCGCATTAATGCGGCCAAATCTACGCAAGAAAGAATAAGGAAACGAGCCAGACGGTGAACATAACCGGCAGCTCCAGCTCGATGCCGTCGCTGCCGAGGAACCTGCGGACGAGCCAGGCCAAGGAAACACCGAAAAGCGGGACGGCCCAGAGCCCTGCCACTCCCGCTCTATCCATCAGATCGACGCCTCGGTTAAGTGGTGCGGGAAAGTCCTCGGCAATTGGATCGAGATAGCCCGCGGCGAAAATCAGGATCGCTCCGACCAGGATCGACATCACCGCCCGGGCGACGGCCCGCTCCCACTCGTTGTTTACCCAAACCAGGTTGTCACGGCGGGCCGGTCCCTCCGAGGCGATTCCCATCAGGAAGGTCCCCGCCACCACCAGCACCATCGCCGTTACCAGTCCCGACCCCGTCGATAGACCAGTATCGCGATCGACGAGATCGAACCCGGCGAGAACGAGCGATATACCAAGCCCGGCCCACCCTGCCCCGAGCGCGAAGAGACCGAGGTCGAGCATGGTGGCGAAGCTGTTGGCCGCCAGCCGCGTGTAATAGCGCCAACCCCCTCTGGTGTTTCCTATTGCGGCGGGGGTCGTGTCAACCACGTGAAATCGCCTCGATCACCCCGACGAGCGTATCGCCTCGAGGTACAGCTCGATGGGATGAGCGATGCGGCAACCACGATCGAGATACGACCGAAGCTGCATCTCGCATCCGGGATTGGAGGTGGCGACCAGCTCACCCCGACGACCGATGAGGTTGGCCAGCCGCTCTCCCAACTCCTGCGACGTCGAGGGCCGAAGCAGACTGTAGATGCCCGCCGCCCCGCAACAAAGGCCCTCGGGATCCGCATCGATTACCCGATAGCCAGCGGCGGCGAGAATTTGGCGGGGAGGTTGGGTGGATCGTTGAGCATGCCGGAGATGACAGGGATCGTGCAGGACCACGGTTCCCGAGTCAGTAACGAGGGCCGGCAACTTTCCCGTGGATATGAGCTCGGCGATCACTTCGGTGATATCGGCCGCTTTGGTAGCGAGATGAGATCCATCGCTGATCACCTTGCCGTAGCCCTTGAGGTGCGCACTGCAACCCGCAGCGGTGGCCACCACTCGATCGATTTGGGCGAAGGCGCGAGCGTTGATAGAGGCCAGTCGCCGACCTTCCTCGATCCCTCCGTCGTGGACCACCAGCGCTCCGCAACACGTTTGCTCCTCGGGAATGACCACCCGATAACCGGCCTGTGTCAGCAGTTCGACTGCCGCTGCGTTCACCCCACTGAACCACTTACTCATCACGCAGCCGGCCAGCAAACCAATAGTCGGACGAGGACCACCCCCCTCCCGGCTGCGCCGGCCCTGTTTCTCCCCCCAGCGAGCGAAGCGAGTGTGGGGGGGAGAACCCCGAAGGGGGGAGGGGGGCTTGGGGCCCCTGAGGGGGGAGAAACGGGACCCATTCGCCACCGGCACCCGAACCGGGCGCAAGGAACGGAGTCCGCGCATGCCCTTCCCAAAGCGACCCGGCAGGACCCGGCTCAGACCGAGGCGTTGGATGACCCGGGCACCATCGGTGGCCAGGCCGACCAATCCGCGGTTGGGGAGGAAACGCCCCAGCAGGAGGTGTCGAAGGCGACGCCCGACAGTGGGACGCTGAACCGCGATCTCCGCCCTGGCGCCCTCCATCGCCCTTCCAAAGGGAACCATGCTCGGGCACACCGCCTCACATGCCCGGCAATTGAGACAGAAAGTCATCGCCTCTTCAAAATCGGCATCCAAATCGATGATCCCCTCGGCAACGGCTTTCATCGCCGCGATCCGCCCCCGGGGACTGGCGCTCTCGAGGCCGGTCAGGCGAAATGTCGGACAGTGGGGAAGGCAGAGCCCGCAGGCGACACACGTATTGAGTTCGGCGGTGGTCGGAGCGAAGTCCGTGACCCAGGTAGCCACGGTTAGATGCGGCCGGGGAGGCGGCCTGGGTTGATGATGCGAGCGGGGTCGAAGGCGGTGGCGAGCCGGGTTTGGATTTCGATCCCCGGTGGGGGCCGTCCCCACGGTT
Source organism: Acidimicrobiia bacterium (assembly GCA_050742075.1). Classification (GTDB taxonomy): domain Bacteria; phylum Actinomycetota; class Acidimicrobiia; order Spongiisociales; family ZC4RG35; genus JACCTH01. The sequence continues at coordinate 205 of JBOGEW010000257.1, read as the reverse complement.
CGAACTCACCGCCTGGGGGTCGCCCGGTCACGACCAGACTGCCCCCGGCGGTCTCGGCCCTTGTGCGCAGTTCCTCCATGCCACCGGTGTCGTCAGTGGCGAAGGAGATCTCGCCGATACCGACCTGATGGACGAATCCAGCAGGGAGAGCGGGAACAAAGCCGGCCGCGGTAGAAGGTGGGATTCGCAATGACCAAGTCCAGGG
>JBOGEW010000256.1:0-4437 GCA_050742075.1 Acidimicrobiia bacterium | reverse complement strand
CCAGCGTCAAGAACGAGGATCAGTACGAGGCGCTGAAGGAAAAGGGGATGTCGAAAGAGCGGGCAGCGAAAATCGCCAACTCGCCCGGAGCGTCAAAGCGGGGCGGAGAGCGCTCTCACCAGGGCTCCAACAGAAGCTCGTCGAAGCAAGGGGGAACGACCGAGCAAAAGAAGGCCGCCGGTCGCAAAGGTGGAAAAGCCACAGCTAAGAAGGGCTAATCCCTAGCCCCAAACAGAGATTTGCCGCCGACCTCTGGCGGCTGGCTGATCTGGACCAAGCCAATTCCCGCGGGCGTCCTTTCCGCGCTCGGGCTTATCGGAGGGCGGTTTGGTCACTCGATGATCTCAGCCCCGATCTCATCGAATCACCCGAAGAGATCCTGGCCGTGCCAGGAATCGGTCAAGGTATTGCTCGCCTGATCGATGAGTTTCGAGCCAACGACGAGCTGGCCGCGATCAACAAGTTGTCGGAGAGGCTGCCCGCAGACGCCCTCGCGCTCTCGCGGCTTCCCCGCATGACCCCCACCCGATTGCACGCCCTCAAGGGTCAACTGGGAGTGGAGACCGTCAACGACCTGGGCGAGGCGATGGCGGCCGGAGACGCCGAGATGCTTCCGGGCGTTGGTCGACAGACGGTCGAACTCTGGCTTCGTGTTCTGAGCCAGAAGAGACCAGGGGTGCCGATCTATACCGCGCGCGCGTTCGCCGTGAGGCTGGCCGAGCACATCGCCACCAAGGTTCGTGGGTCAGAGGTCGAGCTGGCCGGAGCAGTGGCTCGTCTTGACGAATGGGTCAGCGAAATCGATCTCGCGGTTTCGGGAAGCTCGGTCCGCCCATTCCTGGCCCAGTCGGCGGTCACCTCGGGCTCAGAAGAGCTGAGCCATGGCATACGGCTCAAAACCCTGGGAGGACCGGTGACCGTGAGCATCGCCGGCGCCGCCGAAACAGTGTCAATGCCAGCCCGAGGCGCTTTGATTGGCGACCTCAAAGGCGATCTGCACACCCATTCCGATTGGTCCCCTGATGGACGTCAATCACTTACCCAACTGGTCGCAGCCGCCGTGGCCAAGGGGTATGAGTACGTAGGGATAACCGATCACGCAGTGGGGCTGCGCTTCGGCGGTCTCGACGAGACACGCCTACGAGCGCAGCGAGCGGAATTGGAAACGGTGCGAGCCGCTTATCCAGAGATCGCAGTTCTTCACGGAATTGAGCTCAATATCGGGCGCGATGGGTCAGTTGATTTCGAAGTAGACCTTCTGTCCTGGCTTGACTTCACTGTGGCCGGAGTCCACTCGTTTTTGAGCATCGGCGCCGACGAGCAGACAGCTCGAATCCTCGGGGCGATAGCGAACCCGCAGGTCGACGTGATCGCTCATCTCACCGGTCGCCGAATTGGGATTCGTCCCCCAATCGAGCTGGATCTGCCGGCGGTCTTTGCGGCCGCGGCCACTCACGGAACCATTCTTGAAGTCAACGGTCACCTAGATCGGCTCGACCTTTCGGCAGAGCTGATCAATTCGGCGGTGGACTATGGGGTCGATTTTGTGGCGAACAGCGACGCCCATCGCCCGGCTGAGTTAGCCAATGTCGAGCACGCCTGCGCTCTCCTGCAACGGGCCGGTGCCAAACCCGCGTCGGTAGTCAACACCTGGGACCTGAAGGCGCTTAGGACGAGGCTTTAGCCTTCGTCTTGCCCTTCTTCATGTCGCCTCGGGCCTGCTTCGCCCGATCAGCACCGATGGCGGTCTTGACCTGCTTCTGTTCCTCGGGCGGAGGCAGTACGGCCATCATTCCCAGCGACTCGAACCAAAGCTCGCGAGCCCAGCCCATCGTGTGATAGAGGTGGTGGTCCTCTTCCTCTTCTACTTGCTCGTAGGCAGCCTGGAGAACTTTGGCCCTCGTGCCCTTGTCTTCCTTGGCGACCTCACCGATGAGCTCCCAGTTGGCATGGTCCTTGGTCTCGGCATCGACCACTGCCTCGGCGGCCACTAATTGAGCGGCAGCCATGTCCCCACTGGCCAGAGCCATCTCCATCGACTTGATCAGGGCTTCTCCTTTGTGGCGCACGATCTCGCGTCCAGGAGTCTCGGTATCCGTATTCATCCCTAGCTCAGCGAAGACGTCGGTCACAATGCGAACGTGGTTCTCGGTTTCTTCGAGGTATTTCTCCCACTCTTCTTTGAGGTCTTCGTTCACCGCACATCGGATTGCGGTCGTATAAACCTGCACTCCTCCGAGCTCGGTCTCCAGGGCCTGGTAAAGCAATTCTTCAATCTGGCCGTCTTTCACGTGCGATCCTCCTCGTCGGAAACTGCCGCACCCATTACCCATTACCCTCGAGGGTCAAACCGCGCCCGGTAGAAGGTGCTATCACTGGGTCACGATGATTAGATGACCAGGTCGAAGAAGACTCCCAAACCTCGCCAGGTGAGAGCGGCTCCCGGGCTCGATCCAGTTGAAGAGGCCTCGAAGGAATCCTTCCCCGCATCCGACCCCCCGGCATGGACATTGGGGCGTCGGCCAGAGAAGAAGGGTCAGAAGGCTAAGGAAGAACGCGAAGAAGAGCCCGCTCCGCACGCGAAATAAGTCGGCTGCTCCGGGCTCCCTGCCAGGCTTCGAGCAATGCTCCTCTGATGAACGCATCGGGAAGGGCCGGATGGATGTAAGAAGCCCGGCAGACGGCGCGGGTGTTGCCCAGGGCCTCGGCGGCGGTGTCAACCGCTTCGATGATCACGCTTTCGTCCGACTCTCCGTCGGGCGCTCCGAAGCCGCCAAGGAAGTTGGCGGCGACAGCCGACGCTCCCCAGGTGCGGAAATCCTTCGCGGTGTAGTCCTCCCCGCCAATCGTTCGCAGGTAGTCGTTGATCTCATCTGAGGTGACGTTGGCCGCGCTCCCGTTTTCGGAGTATGAGAACAGTTTCTGGCCGGACAGCTCCTGGCACTTGCTGACCAGGTCGGCTAAGTGCCGGCTCTTAAGAGCGACTTCCTGGGCGACGCCGCCCTTCGACGCGAAGGAGAGCTTGATTGAGTCACCCTCAACCTCGGCATGCTGGGATTCGAGGGTGGTGAGGCCAAAAGATCCGTTCTGATCCTCGTAGCGCTTGTTCCCCACCCGGATCAGGCTCTGGTCGAGAACCGCCACTGCCAGTGCCAGCACCTTCTGGTGCGGAAGGCCACGCAAACCGAGGTCGGCCTCCACCTGTTTGCGGAGGTGGGGCAACACCAGTCCGAATGGTTTCAGCCGTTCGAACTTGGCCTCATCACGGATGCGTTCCCATTCCGGGTGATAGACGTATTGCTTGCGCCCGGCGGCGTCGCGACCCGTCGCCTGGACGTGACCGTCATCGGTCTCAGAGATCCAGACCTCGGTCCAAGCCGGGGGGATAACCAGCGAACCGATCCGGGCTCGGGCAGCCTTCCCGACGTCACGACCCGAATCGTGCTGGTACGAGAAGCCCTTGCCCCGCTTTGTGCGGCGAATGCCGGGCTCCTCGTCGGTGGAGTATCGGAGGCGAGCTCGCTCGACTAGTAAGAGCGAGTCAGTCATTCCGGCTCGATCTCTACCCGACATGGTCGACCGTGAAACGCTCGGGTCGCCGGTGCGGCCTAACCAGCCCGGCGGGAGGTCTCCCAGAGGTCGATCCCGAGATCGACCGCCTGCCGGTCAATCTTCTTCAGCTCCTTCTTGGTGAAGGCGAGACTCCTGACAGCCCCGAGGTTGTCATCGAGTTGTGCGATGCTGCTCGCCCCGACCAAAGCCGAAGTCACCCGTTGGTCGCGGAGCGCCCACGCGATTGCCATCTGCGCCAGCGATTGCTCGCGGGCACTGGCGAGTTCATTTAATGCCCTGACTCGGGCGATCGTGCTTTCAGTCAGCCAGGCTGGGTCGAAGCTTCCTCCCTGCTCTGCCCGCGACTCGGGCGGCCTTTCCTCGAGATAGCGCCTAGTTGCCAGCCCCTGGGCAAGGACCGAGAACGCGATGCACCCAATGCCCTCGTCCGCGAGCGTGTCGAGGAGCTCGTCTTCGATCCATCGATTGAACAACGAATAAGAGGGCTGATGGATCAAGAGCGGGACACCCATTTGCCGTAAGAAGGCGGCAGCCTCGCGGGTCTTGGACGGGGAATAAGAGGAGACGCCGGCATATAGCGCCTTTCCCTGGCGAACCACGTCGGCCAAAGCCCCCATCGTCTCCTCGAGCGGGGTCTCTGGGTCATATCGATGCGAGTAGAAGATATCGACGTAACTGAGGCCCATCCGCCGCAGGCTCTGATCAAGGCTGGCAATCAGATACTTGCGCGAGCCGCCGATCCCCAACGGGCCCGGCCACATGTCGTAGCCAGCCTTGGTCGAAATCAGCAGCACGTCTCGATGGTTCCCTAACCCATCTCCGAGGATCTTTCCGAATACCTCCTCCGCGTGCCCGTAGGGCGGC